>NZ_BAAAZP010000099.1:0-56995 GCF_039536965.1 Nonomuraea antimicrobica
CACAACCTGCAGAAATTAAGCCCGCCCCCTTTCGGAGACAACCCCTCTAACTTACCAGCCCATCCGAATCGATGCGAATCCACCGAAAGGACGACCCTGAAGGTAGTGGGATTTGCCGGGCATCTCGGAGGCTCTGAGAACCCCTTGACCGCCCTGCGCGAAGCAACTCTAGCAGCCCGACGCGCCTACTCAGGCCCACTCAGGTAATCACTGGGTTCTTCCCTCACCACGTGACGCTCAAACCTCTCCCATGAACCCCCATGGCGACACCTCCAGGCAAGCCGACGGCAAGTCAACCGCAATCGCCCCCCGGTACGAAGTAGGTCACGAGCATTCTGCGCTCTCGGAGGTGTCCGCTATGACCCGGTCGGAGTTCGACGACATCCGCGCGTTTCTCGCCGACGAGGCGACCCATGCTGGTGACCTGCTGCGGATCGCCAGGACTCTGATCGACGACCTCGAGTACGCCCGAATGCGCGAGGCCATCCTGCGTACCCACTATCTGCGCCTGCTGACGGCGGCGCGGGCGACGGTGGCGGCCGAGTCGCTGGGCGCGCCCGACCCGCTGACCTTCGTCAAGCACGAGCTGACCGAGCGGGGCCAGTTGCCGACGGACGGGGAGGCGGCGCAGCGCATCCTCTCCGACGCCCGTACGGCGGCCACGTTGCTCGCCTGCCTGGAGGACCAGGCCACGGCGCAGACCCGTCCGCGCCGCATGCGCCTTCGGCGCTGCGTCGGCACCGGCCGCGCCCTGCCCCGGTAACCCGGCCGCGTCCTCGCCAGGCAACGCCGACGAAGCCCCGCCAAGGGCCAGGCGCGCGGCAGCGCCATCACCCCCGGAAAACCGGACTAACGACTGACATGACGACGACTTCGGGCATACCCGCCCTTGGTAAGCCGCCTGTAAGACTCCGCATATGTGGCAGCGGGGGATGAATTGGGCGGCAGTCGTCATGGTTGGGCTATTTGGCCTGATGTGGGTCGGCGTCGTGATTTATGCGGACCAGGGCTCGTCGCTCTGGATGCGCGTCGCGCAAGTGCTCTTCGGACTCTTGCTGCTGGTCTGGGCCGGGCACAAGACGGTCCTCATGCTGGGACGGCAGGGCACGGCCGGCCCGTACGACGCGACACCCGGCCCCTACGACGACGGCGGCTCCGGCTGGAAGCGGTAGCCCATCCCCGGCTCGGTCAGCAGGTGCACGGGCTGCGCCGGATCCCGTTCGAGCTTACGCCGTAGCTGCGCCATGTACTGGCGCAGATAGTGCGTCTCCTTGAGGTACGCGCTCCCCCACACCTCGGTCAGAAGCTGCCGCTGGCTGATGAGCTTGCCTGGGTTGCGCAGCAGGATCTCCAGGAAGTGCCATTCGGTCGGCGTCAGGCGCACCCCGCCCGAGATCGTCTTGTCGGACAGGTCGATGACGTGGTCGCCCACCCGTACGGTCGCGCTCTCCTCGTCGTGCTGGCCCGTGCGGCGGGTCACCGCGCGCACCCGCGCGAGCAGTTCGTCGATGCTGAACGGTTTGGTCACGTAGTCGTCGGCCCCGGCGTCGAGCGCGTCCACCTTGTCGGTGCTGTCGGCGCGGCCCGAGAGCACGATGATCGGGATCGAGGTCCAGCCGCGCAGTCCCTGGATGACCTCCACCCCGTCGAGGTCGGGCAGTCCGAGGTCGAGGATGACCAGGTCGGGGTGCCACTCGGCGGCCTGGCGCAGCGCCGTGCCGCCGTCGGGGGCGATCGCGACCTCGTACTGTCTGGCCGCCAGGTTGACGCGCAGGGCCCGCAGGATCTGCGGCTCGTCGTCCACCACGAGTACGCGCGTCATGTGGCCCGCCGCAGCGAGATGGTCATGGTCAGTCCTCCTCCGGGAGTGTCCTCAGGCACCAGCGTGCCGCCCATCGCCTCGGTGAGGCCGCGTGAGAGCGCCAGGCCGAGCCCCACGCCCGTGTGGTTGTCACGGTCGCCGAGCCGCTGGAAGGGCAGGAATACCCTTTCATGTGCTTCTGTCGGGATTCCGGGGCCCCGGTCGATGACCCGGATCTCGACGCTGTCGCCGTGCGAACTGGCGCTGACCAGTACGGGTTCGCCGTCGGGGCTGTGGCGCAGGGCGTTGGCCATCAGGTTGACGAGCACCCGTTCCAGCAGCGCAGGATCGGCGGTGAGTTCCGGGAGTTCGGACGGGATGTCGCTCGCGAGACGCTCGCCCAGCGGCCCGAGGTCGTCGACCGCGTGCGGCAGGACGTCCTCGATCGCCACCGGTTCGAGCTTCACGCCGAGCGCGCCGGCCTGCAGGCGGCTCATGTCGAGGAGGTTGGACACGAGCCGGTTCAGCTTGATGAGCGACTCGTCGGCGGTGGCGAGCAGTTCGGCGCGGTCGGCGTCCGACCAGGTGACGTCGGTGCTGCTCAGGCTCTCGACCGCCGCCTTGGCCGAGGCGAGCGGCGTACGCAGGTCATGGCCCACGGCGGCGAGCAGCGCGGTACGCATCCGGTCGGCCTCGGCCAGCGGCTCGGCCCGTTCTGCGGCCTCCCGCAACCGCTGCTGCCGCAGCGCCACCGCCGCCTCCGCCGCGAACGCCTGGAGCACCCGCCGGTCGCTCGCCGCCAGCAGCCGCCCGCGCGCGGCGAGCACGAGCCGGTCGTCGATCACGACGTCGGTGTCGGCCGTCCCCGGGCTGGTGGCCGGAATCCCCCCGGACGTGGACACCACCCGCCAGCGTCCGGGTTCGTCGTCGTCCTTCTCGAGCAGGGTCACGGCCGTCAGCCCGAACGTCTCCCGCATCCTGGCCAGCAACGACGGCAGCGCCGCCGCGCCCCGCAGCACGTGACCGGCCAGCGTGGACAGCACCTCGGCGTCGGCCCGCGAGCGCGCCGCCTCCCTGCTGCGCCTGGCCGCCAGGTCCACGACCGCGCTGACCATGGCCGCCACCAGCACGAAGATGGCCAGCGCGAGCACGTTCTCCGGCTCGGCGATGGTCAGGGTGCGCAGCGGCGGCGTGAAGAACCAGTTGAGCAGCCCGAACCCGAGCACCGCTGCCGTCAGCGCCGGCCACATTCCGCCGGTGAGCGCCACGGCCACCACGAACAGCAGGAAGAGCAGGATCTCGCTGGGCAGCGTCAGGTTCAGCGGCTGGAGCGCGGCCGTGAGCAGCGGCAGGCCGAGCAGCGCGAGCGCCCATCCGGCCAGCCGCCGCCGCTGGGTCAGCGCGGCCTGCGACCTGACCCGGTGGCCCTGGCCGGTCGCCTCGTGCGGGACCGTGTGCACGTCGATCGCCCCGGACAGCGCCGTCGTGGTCGCGCCCACCCCGCGCGTGAGCAGCCGCTTGCGCCTGGACGTCCCGAGCACGAGCTGGGTCGCGTTCACGCCGCGGGCGAACTCGAGCAGCGCGCGCGGCACGTCGTCGCCGACCACCTGGTGGTACGTGCCGCCCAGGTCCTCGACGAGGGCGCGCTGGCGTACCAGGTTGGCGGGGTCGCCGCCCGAGGTCAGCCCGTCGGCGCTGGTGATGTGCACGGCGAGCAGGTCGGCTCCCCTGCCGCGGGCCGCGATGCGCGCGGCCCTGCGGACGAGCGTCTCGCCCTCGGGGCCTCCGGTGAGCGCGACGACCACGCGTTCGCGGGCCTCCCAGGTACCGGCGATCCCGTGGTCCGTACGGTATCGGCCGAGTTGCTCGTCCACCTTGTCCGCGAGCCAGAGCAGGGCCAGCTCCCGCAGGGCGGTCAGGTTGCCGACCCGGAAGTAGTTCGCCATCGCGGCGTCCACGCTCTCGGGCCGGTAGACGTTGCCGTGGGCCAGCCTGCGGCGCAGCGCCTCAGGCGCCATGTCGACCAGCTCGATCTGGTGGGCCCGCCGTACCAGCTCGTCGGGCACGGTCTCGCGCTGCGGCACGCCCGTGATCTCGTGGACGACGTCGTTCAGCGATTCGAGGTGCTGGATGTTGAGGGTGGTGACGACGTCGATCCCGGCGTCGAGAATCTCCTCGACGTCCTGCCAGCGCTTGGGGTTGCGGGAGCCGGGGACGTTGGTGTGGGCGAGCTCGTCGATCAGGGCCAGGACGGGGGCGCGTTCGATGACGGCCGCGGCGTCGAGCTCGGTGAAGCTGGTGTCGCGGTACGTCAGGGTGCGGCGGGGCAGGACTTCGAGCCCGTCGAGGAGGTCGGCGGTGCGGGCACGGCCATGAGTCTCGACGAAGCCCACGACCACGTCCTTGCCGCGTTCACTGGCCCGCCGCGCCTCGCCGAGCATGGCGTACGTCTTGCCCACTCCGGGCGCCGCGCCCAGGTAGACGCGCAGCCGTCCTCTGGCCCTGCCTCCCATTCCTCCAGGTTAAGGCTGATACGGCGGCGCGACCCCCCAGCCCCAGTGCGGCGCCGGAGCCTGCGTCGGTGGCGTCGCACCGGGCTGGGAATTGTCCTTGGCCAGCCTGGTGCCCCACTCGATGTAGCCGGCGAATGCGGCCCTGAACTCGGGGTCGTCGGGCAGCCCCACCTCGTCGGCCGCGTCCATGAGCAGGTTGACCCATCTGCGGCGCTGCGGCTCGGTGATGGCCTTGCCCAGGTGGTGGCGGAGCATGACCGGGTAGCCGCCGCGCTCTTTGGTGTAGCGGTCGGGGCCGCCGAACACCTCGCTCAGCCACATCGCCACGTGTTTGGCGTGGCCGGGGTCCATGTTCGCGAACAGCGGCCCGATCAGGTCGTCCTTGATGACGTGGCGGTAGAACACCTCGGTGAGTCGCTCGAACGCCTCGGTGCCGCCCGCCCATTCGTACAGTGTCGGTGGTTCCTCGTCAGTCACGTAATCATGTAATCAGGTCGCTCGGGTCGCGGACAAGCCCAGTGCTCGTCGGTGTGGGAAAACGAAAAAGTCCCTGACCTCCGGAAAAACCGGAAGTCAGGGACTCTAATTGGTAGCGGGGACAGGATTTGAACCTGCGACCTCTGGGTTATGAGCCCAGCGAGCTACCGAACTGCTCCACCCCGCGTCGGTGTGTTAGTACTTACTATACAGGCTGCCGAGGAGTGCTTGGACCAATAATCCCCGGCGTTTACACGCAAAAGCCCGGTCTCCGTTTCCGGATCCCGGGCTGTCGGCGTGGTAGCGGGGGCAGGATTTGAACCTGCGACCTCTGGGTTATGAGCCCAGCGAGCTACCGAACTGCTCCACCCCGCGTCGTCGTGCTTTTAAAGGCTACCGGCGACGCGGGGTGGGCGCAAACTGAATGGGCTAGGACGTGCCCGCCGCTTGCGAACCCGCTGGTGACGCCGTTGGCGGCGCCGACGGGGATGCCGTCGGTGAGCCGCTGGGCGAGGCCGGTGGCGACGCGGTCGGCGAGGCCGACGGTGACGCCGACGGACCCGCCGTCGCCGTCGGGGCGGGCGCCGGCACGTTCGCCCCCTCCAGCGCCTTCAGCGCCTCCTCCAGCCGCTTCTGGGCGTCGCCGTAGGCGTCCCAGTCGGGCGGGCTGGCCTGAAGGGCCTTCTGCGCGTCGGAGTAGGCCTGCTTGGCGTTGCCGATCGCCGTGTTCAGCGCGGAGCTGGTCTGCTCGGTCTCGGACTGGCTCTGCTCCTGTTGGTTCTCCTGCGTCTGTTCCTGTTGCTCGGCGCCGAAGACCTCCTGGAGTGCCTCCTCCAAGGTGCGCGCCACCCCGATCTTGCTCCCGAACGACACGAGGATCCGTTGCAGGATCGGGTACGGCTCCTGTCCGCCGCCCGCGGCCACCTGGATGTACACCGGTTCGATGTAGACCAGGCCGCCCGCGTACGGGAGGGTCAGGAGGTTTCCGTAGCGCACCGACGAGGCGCCCACACCGAGCAGGTTGAGCTCACCGGCGAAGCGGCTCTGGAAGGCGTTCTGTGCCTGGCCTGGACCCGGGATGGGTGTGCTCGACGGCATGCGCAGGATGCGCATGCGGCCGTAGTTGTCGCCGCCCGAGGAGTCGACCGCCATGAACGCCGCCAGGTTGGGCCCCTGTCGTGGCACGAACGTCGTGGTCAGCGAGAACGTCGACTGCTCGCCCGGCATCGTGGTGGTCAGGTAGTAGGGCGGCTGCTTGATGTTCCTGTTGCCCTGGGTCGGGTCGTTGGGGACGTTCCAGAAGTCCTGGCCGCTGTAGAAGGCGGCGGGGTTGGTGATGTGGTAGCGCGACAGGGTGTAGCGCTGCACCTTGAACAGGTCTTCCGGGTAACGCACGTGCTGGCGCAGCTCGGGGCTCATCTCGGAGGCCGGGCGGATGGTGCCGGGGAAGGCATTGCTCCAGGTCTTGAGCACCGGGTCGTTGCTGTCCCAGGCGTAGAGGGTGACCGTGCCGTCGTAGGCGTCGACCGTGGCCTTGACCGAGTTGCGGATGTAGTTGATCTTGTCGATCGGCTGCTGGGCGATCACGCGGCGGTCACTGGAGGTGTCGCGCGTCATGTCGCCGAGGCTCTCGCTCTGCGAGTACGGGTAGCTGTTGGACGTCGTGTACCCGTCGACGATCCACTGGATGCGCCCGTTGATGATCGCCGGGTAGGGGTTGCCGTCGAGCGTCAGGTACGGCGCGACCTTCTGAACCCTGTCCCGCGGGTTGCGGACGTAGAGGATCTTGGAGTTGTCGTTGACGTCGCCGGACAGGACGATGTTCGCCTCGCCGTACTTGGCGGCGTAGAGGAGCCTGTTGAAGAACGAGCCGACGGGCACGCCGCCCCGGCCGGTGTAGGTGGTGTTCTTCTGGCCCGTGCCGCCGGTCTCCGGGTAGTCGAGCTCCTGCGGGTTGCTGGGATTGCCGCCCGCGATCACGTATTCGGCGGAGGACGGGTCTTCTTCGCCGTAGTAGATGCGCGATTCCTTGAGCTTGGCGCTGTCGACCAGCGGGCCCGTGACCGGCATGTCCTTCGCGTCGTACGCCGGCAGGCCGCTGGAGTCGACCTGGTTGCCGGGCGCGGCGACGAAGCCGTAGCCGTGGGTGTAGACCAGGGCGCGGTTGATCCAGTTGTTCTGGCCCTCGGGCGGCGCGGTCATCTCGCGCACGCCGACGATGTGGTCGATCAGCTTGCCCGTGCTGTCGGGGTAGCGGTCGACGTCGAGCGGGTCGGCGAAGCTGTAGAAGCCCCTGATGCGCTGCGTCTGCTCGTACGTCGAGGAGACCAGCGCCGGGTCGAGCAGGCGCACGCCGGAGACGGAGGTGTCGCCGTTGGCCTGGACCTTGGCCGGGTCGGCCTGCGCGTTGTAGGTCTCGACCTCGGTCTTGTCGACGTTGTACGCCTCTCGGGTGGCCTCGATGTTGCGCTGGATGTAGGCCGACTCCTTGCCCTGCTGGTTGGGCTTGACCTGGAACTGCTCGACCAGCGCCGGGTAGACGCCGCCAATCAGGATGGCCGAGAGCACGAGCAGGCCGAACGAGACCCCTGGCAGCATGCCACCGGGGCGCACCATGCCGGCGAAGAAGAGCGCGGCGCAGATCAGCGCGATGATCGCGAGGATGGTCTTGGCCGGCAGCACGGCGTTGACGTCGGTGTAGGAGGCGCCGTGGACGAAGCCCCGGTCGGAGAAGACGAGCCCGTACCGGTCGATCCAGTAGGCCACGGCCTTGAGCAGCACGAAGATCCCCAGCAGCACCGACAGGTGGACGCGGGCCGCCTTGGAGGCGTGCACGCCGGGGGACTGCAGCCGGAACCCTCCGTAGAGGTAGTGCGTGATGGCCGCCAGCACGATCGAGATGATCACGGCGGTGAACAGGAAGTTCAGCACCATCCGGATGAACGGGTAGTCGAACATGAAGAACGAGATGTCCATCGAGAACAACTTGTCCTGCGTGCCGAACGACGCACCGTTGACGAACTGCAGCCACGTCTCCCACTGCCCCGAGAACGAGGAGCCGGAGAAGAGCGCGAGCAACCCCATGCCGACGATGAAGATCAGCTTTCGGTGGGGATCGAGCGCCATGCGGTAGCGGTCGGCGCCGCTGCCCCCGCCGAACATGGCGGGCCCGAACATCGGCCGGGTGCGGAAGGCCAGCAGCATGTTGCCGCCCGCGATGGCGACCATGAGCAGCGCTCCGACCACGAACAGCACGATCTGGGTCAGCACCACACCGGTGAAGACCGACGTGAAGCCCGTCGAGTCGTACCACAAGTAATCGGTAAATATGCCCGAAAACAGGAAGAATAGGGCAACGATCGCCACGAGTGCGATCGCCACAGGCAGAAGCAGTCGCGGACGGCGGGGCAACCGCATCGCCCTGCCGGCTCCTGGGGTCCGGAAGCTCAAGGCCAACCCCTCGTCGTGATGAAGAAACGGTCCGTGTCTGGCAACCTACACCGCGGTGCCAGCCGTACGGCTAACGCGTGACGAGCGCCAGAAGTTTCATCCGGCCTCGCATGCGGGCACCTCTCCCTTCCCGGAGCGCAGCGCGTCGAGCGCCTGCACCGCATCGTGCAACGTGTCGGCCTTGACCAGCCGTAGCCCGTCGGGCACGGCCTTCATGGCCTCGGCGCAGTTGTCGGCGGGCGTCAGGAACACCGTGGCGCCGGAGTCTTTCGCGCCGACCAGCTTCTGGGCGATGCCGCCGATCGGCCCCACCTCGCCGGTCGGGGTGATCGTGCCCGTGCCGGCGATCTTCTTGCCGCCGGTCAGCTCTCCCGGCGTGAGCTTGTCGAGTATGCCGAGCGAGAACATCAGCCCGGCGCTGGGCCCGCCGACGTCGCCCACGTTGATGTCGACGTCGAACGGGAACTTGTACGTGGACTGCATGTTGACGCCCACGAGGGTCTGCTTCTCCGGCCCCGCCACGGTCTGCACGGTCACGTCGAGCTTCTCCTTGCCCCGCGTGACGGTGAAGACGACGTCGTCGCCCGGCTTGTGCGCCTTGACCGTGTCGGCGACCACGGTGACGTCTTCGGCCGGCTTGCCGTCGACGGCGTTGATCTCGTCGCCCTGCCGCAGCTTGCCGTCGGCGGGCTTGCCCTTCTGCGTGGACGCCACGCTCACGCCCATGGTGTAGGGGATCTTGAGCTCGTTGAGGGCGGCGGCGGTGGCGGAGTCTTGGGAGTTGGTCATCTCGACCGTGTTCTCCTCCTCGACCTCCTTGGGCGTGCGGTCGGGAGCGAAGATGCTCTCCTGCGGCACCACCGCCACGGTCGGGTCGAGCCAGCCGCGCAGCGCCGTCAGCAGGTCGATCTTCGCGGCCGGGCCGCCCTGGTAGGCCACCGTGACCAGGCTCAGCGCGCCCGTGGTGGGATAGGTCTCCCTGCCCTTGATCGAGATCACGGGCTTCTTGTCGACCTCGCCGATGGTGTTCTCGGTCGGGCCGGGGCTCAGCACGACGTACGGGACCGGCCGGAACGCGCCCACGACCCCGAGTGCGAGCACGAGGAATCCCGCGAGCAGCAGTGTCAGGGCGCGTCGTGACATGTCCTCGAGCCTATGCGCCCGCGCCGACCCATTCGGTCTCGCCGTCGGCGAACACCTGGTGTTTCCAGATCGGCACCTGCGCCTTGAGGTCGTCGATCAGGCGGCGCGCCGCCACGAACGCCTCGTCGCGGTGCGGCGCGGCGACCGCGACGATCACCGCGGCGTCGCCCAGCTCCAGGTCACCCACCCGGTGCACGGCGGCCACGGCCGTCACGGGGAAGTCGGCGGCCACCTTTTCCGCCACCTGCCGCAGCTCGGCCTCCGCCGACGGGTGCGCCGAGTAGGACAGTCGGGTCACCGGCTTGCCGTGATCCTGCTCACGCACGGTTCCCACGAAGAACACGGTGCCCCCTGCGGCGTGGTCGCCCACGGCGGCCAGCACCTCGTCGACGGAGAGCGGGGTGTCGCGTATGCCGAGCAAGCGGATGACGTCCACGGAAAAAGCCTAACCTTTACTGGCGCCGCTTCTTACGCACCTGGCGCACGATCGCGGCGGTGCCGATGACGGCCACGGTCGCGCCCGCGGCGGTGAGCGTGGCCTCCTTGACGGGCAGGCGGCGGCCCACCACGGTCGTCCTGTTCTCGCGCAGTTCGAGTAGCTGCTCGAACGCGGCCTCGTTCGTCCACGACGGCTTCCAGCCGGCCTCGCGCAGCGCCGCGCAGTCGACGACCCAGGGATAGACGACGTAGTGCAAATCCGTGGCCGGGGCCGGGGTGACGCCGAGCCGGTGCAGGCGCTGGGCCGTGCCGAACGTCAGCCCCGCGGGCAGCTCCAGGCTCCGGATGCCGGACAGCTCTTCGACCTGCTCCTGCTCCAGCCAGCCGTCACTGCCGACCGCCACCACGCCGGTGACGACGCCGCGCGCCGCCAGCTCCAGCGCCGAGACCAGGTCGTCGATGTGGCAGAACTGCCAGTGCGGGCTGCAGCCCTTGACGGTCAGCAGCCTGGGCGACTCGAAGTGGCGGGTGATCACCGTGTCGACGCCGGGGCCGACGACCGCGGCCGGGCGCAGCACGGTCAGCTCCAGGCCGGGGTGGCTGCGCAGAGACCTGCGCACCAGCGACTCGATCTCCAGGAAATCGCCCACGACGCCGGTGTCGGGCTCGGCGGCCACGGGAGCGTCCTCGGGCAGCGGGACCTCGTTGTCGGGCGCGGCGCCGTACACCATCGCGCTGGTGACGAGCACCACACGGCGTACGCGGGCCGCGGCGCAGGCCGTCAGCACCGTCTGGGCGGCGCGCAGGTTGTACGCCCGCCGCTCCGCCGGGTCGGAGTCGACCGCGTAGTCACCGGCCAGATGGACCAGGACGTCGATGTCGGAGATCCGGTTCGCCAAGAGCGGATCCCGTACGTCGATCTCTCTCCACGTGGCTTCCTGGATGTCGCCGCGCTGCTCGTCGATGGCCACCACTCTGCGGAAATCCGCGGCGGATACGAGCCTCGCGAGCAGCTCGCGGCCGAGGCCGGAGGCCGCGCCCGTGACGGCCACGACGGGTTGGCGCGGGTGTTTCGAGGTAGGCACCAGGTCCTCACTTTGCACTGATCCGCCGTGGGACGACTAACGTGGCGGATGTGGACTCCTCCATCCTGCACGAGGTAGAGCGGTGACTGACCTGCCAGGTCGCGAAAACGACCCTAACGAGAACCCGTTCGCCATGTTCGGCAACCCTGAGCAGATGGCTCAGGCGATGCGCCAGTTCGCCGACATGCTGTCGGCGCCCCAGGGTTCCGGCCCTGTCAACTGGGACATGGCCAAGAACATCGCCCGGCACGCCGTGGTCGCCCAGGGCGACCCGAGTGTCATGGAAGGCGAGCGACGCCAGATCGTCGACGCGCTCAGCCTGGCCGACCTGTGGCTGAACGAGGCGACCACGCTGCCCAGCGGCGTGTCGAACCCGCAGGCGTGGAGCCGGTCCGAGTGGATCGAGAACACGATCCCGATATGGCGCAAGCTCTGCGAGCCGATCGCCGAACGCATGGTCGAGACCATGGGCGGCGCGCTCGGCGGCTCCGGGCTGCCCCCAGAGGCCCAGCAGATGGCCGGGCCGCTGATGGGCATGCTGAAGCAGATGGGCGGCATGATGGTCGGCCAGCAGATCGGGCAGGCGCTCGGCTCGCTGGCGCGCGAGGTCATCGGCACCACCGACATCGGGCTGCCGTTGTCCGACACGGCCGCGCTGCTGCCCGGCGGCATCGCGTCCTTCAGCGAGGGCCTGGAGATCCCGTCCGACGAGATCAGGCTCTACCTGGCGCTGCGCGAGGCCGCGCACCACCGGTTGTTCCAGCACGTCCCGTGGCTGCGCTCGCACCTGCTCGGCGCGGTCGAGGAATACGCCAGGGGCATCACGCTCGACACCTCGGCGCTCGAAGAGCAGATCCGCGAGCTCGACATCAACAACCCGCAGGCCATCCAGGAGGCGCTGAGCGGCGGAAACCTGCTCAAGCCCGCGGAGACCGAGCGGCAGAAGGCCGCCCTGGCACGGCTGGAGACCATGCTCGCGCTGGTCGAGGGCTGGGTGGCCACCGTGGTCGACCGGGCCGCGCAGGGCAAGCTGCCCTCGGCCGTGGCGCTGGCGGAGACCGTACGCAGGCGCCGCGCCACCGGAGGGCCCGCCGAGCTGACGTTCGGGACGCTGGTGGGGCTGGAGCTGCGGCCCAGGCGACTGCGCGAGGCCGCCGCGCTGTGGAGCGCGCTGGAGAGCGAGCGCGGCTTCGAGGGGCGCGACGCGCTGTGGGGGCACCCCGACCTCATGCCGACGGCCGACGACCTCGACGACCCCGACGCGTTCGTCCGCGGCGAGACGGCGTGGGACCTCTCCGCGCTCGAGGACAAGCCCGACGAGCGGGGCGAGGACGGCGAGGGCGGCAAGGGTTGAGCCTGCACGGTGACGCGGTGGCGGTGCTGTCCGCCTGGACCGCGCCGACGCGAGCGGAAGAGGCGCTGCGCGTGGAGTTCCTCGACCACCTGCGCGAGCACGCCGACGCGATGTGGCGTGCCTGCGCGCCCGGGCACCTGACGGCGACGACCGCGGTGTTGTCGCACGACGGTTCCATGGTGCTGCTCACGCTGCATCCGAAGGCCAAGATGTGGCTGCCGATGGGCGGTCACTGCGAGATCTCCGACACGTCACTCGCGGCGGCGGCGCGTCGGGAGGCGTGGGAGGAGTCCGGGATCTCCGATCTCGAACTGCTGCCGGGCCCGCTCGCGCTCGACCGGCACGCGGTCTGGTGCCATCCGCCGCGCAGTTGGCACCTCGACGTCGAATACGCGGCCGTGGCGCCTCCCGGGGCCGAGGCCGTGATGAGCGACGAATCGCTCGATCTGCGCTGGTTCCCCGTCGACGACATCCCCGAGCTGTCCGACGAGGCGACACGGCGACTGGCCGCACGTGGACGCGCGGTGCTCAGCTCAGGTTCGCGCGCGCTTGGCTAGAGTCCTCTTGGGTCGTTCCAGGAGGAGGGCTTCGCGTGGAGACTTCTGCCGTCGGCGGCACGATCGTGACACCCGTACGCAAGCGGGCGAAATTCCCGGGCACAGCGCTGACCTGGCTGGCCGTGACCCCGTTCGCCGCCTGGGCGGTGGCCAGGGTGGCAGGGCTGGAGCGCGGGTCGCTGCCCACGCAGCTCATGACCGCGACCCCGTACGCGGCGGCGGGCTCGCTGATCTCCCTCCTGATCGCCGCGGTCGCGCGCAAGCGCGCCGCGACGGCCGTCGCGCTCGTCGCCACCACGGCGCTCGGCCTCAGCGTGCTGCCCAGGGCGCTGGGCGCGGGCGACGCCGCGGGCGGCAGGCCGTTCAAGGTCATGACGATCAACATGCTGTTCGGCCGGGCCGACGTCGCGACGATCATGACGCTGGTCCGTGAGTTCGACCCTGACGTGCTGAGCACCCAGGAGCTGACGCCCGGCGCGGTCGCCGACCTGGACGCGGCCGGGCTCAAGGAGCTGATGCCGCACCGCGTGCTCCAGGACCAGTGGAACGCCGGAGGCAGCGGCCTGTACTCCAAGCATCCGGTGCGCCCGCTGCCGGACCTGATGCCGGACACCGGCCACCAGATGCCCGCGGCGACGATCTCGCTGCCCGGCGGCGCGCCCGTCGACTTCATCGACGCGCACCCGTTCCCGCCGCTGGGCGCGTACGTCGACGACTGGAACGCGGCGCTGGCGGCCTTCCCCTCCGCCTCCCCCGACCGCGTCCGCGTCATCGCGGGCGACTTCAACGCCTCGCTCGACCACGCCGCCATGCGCGACCTGCTGGCGCGGGGCTACAAGGACGCGGCCGACCAGGTGGGGGCGGGGCTGATCCCCACGTGGCCGGCGAACAAGCGGGTGCCGCCGCTCATCACGATCGATCACGTCCTGGTGGATCGGCGGATCGGGGTACGCGAGGTCAGCGTGCACGACGTGCCCGGCACCGACCATCGGGCCGTGCTGGCCCAGCTCAGCGTGCCCTGACCAGCGCTCTGGTGTTGTCCCAGCCTTCGAGGCCGGGGTCGAGGCGGTCGAGGTCTTCGGGGGCGCGCAGGCGGTGCCAGCCAGGGGTGGTGGCGACCCTGCGGGTGCCGGGGGCCTGGGCGCGGAGGTCTTTGACCACGTCGTACGCGTCGAGGTCGGGGTCGGCCCACTCCGGTGCGGGCAGGGCGCAGGCCATGGCCACCGCGCCGCCGTTCTCCGCAGGGCAGACGGTGATCTCGGCCCTGCCCAGCTCCCTGAACAGCTTGCCGACCAGCAGGGGCGGCAGGTCGGGGGCGTCGGCGTTGACCACGGCGGCCTGGTCGGCATGGAGGCGTTCGAGCGTGGCCTTCAGTGGTTCGCCCTCGGCGATCGTGATCACCTCGGTGCCCGGCCAGACGATGTCGTCCAGGCCGGGGACGCTCGTGATCAGGACCGGGGTGACCAGTTGGAGGCCCGCGACCATCTCGTACGTGTCCTCGGCCATCGCCACGAGGAACTCTCCCGGATCGACGCCGGGCGGGGCGGCCTGCGCCATGCGCTGACGTACCAGGACGGCGGCGAGGCGCGTCAACACTCCTCCGGCGCGGTGTGGGCGGCGGCGGAGAATCCCTCCAGGAACCCGCGGGCCCGCTCGGCCTTCGGATACTGTTCGACCAGGGCCCAGAACTTGGGTCCGTGGCTGGGCACCAGCAGGTGCACGAGCTCGTGGATGATCACATAGTTGATGACCCACTCGGGCAGGCCCTTGAGCCTGGTGGAGATCCGGATCGTGCCGGTCTCGGGGGTGCACGAGCCCCAGCGGTGCTGCTGGTTGTCGACCCAGCGGACGCTGACGGGGTCGGGCTCGCCGTCCAGATACCTGGCCGACAGCTCCTTGGCCCGCTCCAGCAGAGCCTCGTCGGTCGGCCTTCGCCGGCGTTCTTTGGCGGCCAGCCGATCGAGCATCCGGCTCACCCATTCATCCGCGTCTTCGCCGCTCAGCCAGGCGGGCAGGAGCACGATCGTCTTGTCGCCGTCGCGGTAGGCGGACACCGTACGCCGGCGACGAGAACTGCGACGAACCTCGACTGTCTCGGGGGGCACATATGCACGTTAGCCGAGACAGGCGAATTTCCACAGAGGGCAGACGTTGTTTCTGCTGGTCAGATGATTAAGAGCCGGTGAATTTGGGCATACGCCTTTCCCGATGCGCGGCCAGGCCCTCGATCATGTCCGCGGAGGCCATGGTCACGGGCTGGGCCAGCGACTCCCACCTCAGCGCGGCCTCCAGGTCTTGATGGTCTTGGTTGAGGGCGACTTTGGTGAGCCTTGTGGCAATGGGAGCGTTCTGGGCGATCTTCGTTGCGACGGCTCCTACTTCCGACATAAGGTCATTTTTGGGGAAAGATTGATTTACTAGACCTTTATCCGCCGCTTCCGCTCCTGAGACGCTGCGGCCGGTCAGGAGCATCTCCCGTGCCAGCCGCTCCCCCGCCCTGCGCGGGAGCAGGTACGTGGCCGCCATGCCCGGGTGCAGCCCCAGCGACGTGAACGGGGCCAGCAGCTTGGCGTCGTCGGCGGCGTACACGAGGTCGCAGGCCAGCGCCACGCACAGGCCCGCACCCACCGCCGGGCCGTTGACGGCGGCGACCGTGGGGATCTCCAACTCGGCGATCATGAGCCAGGTGCGGTAGAAGGCGAGCATGCGGTCGCGGAGCCGGGGCACGGTCTCGGAGTTGCGCTCGCCCAGCCACGACAGGTCCCCGCCGGAGGAGAACGCCGTGCCGGCGCCGGTGACGACGAGGCAGCGGGCCTGGCGGTCGGCGGCGAGCCCGGACATGACGTCGCGCCACTCGGCGGTCATGGTGTCGGTCATGGCGTTGCGGAGGTCGGGGCGGTTGAGGGTGATGAGGATGACTCCGTCGTCTTTGTGATCAACCAGGAGCTCGTTCATGCGGGGAAGCGTAACGCGGGGGCGCCTCCCCGGCCCTGGCACGAGCAACCCCTCTCACACATGCGGCCCTCTCACACGTGGGCGGTTCCTCTCTCGCACGGACGGCCCCTCCCCTCTCTGGCATGGGCGGCCCTCTCGCGCGGACGGCCCCTCTCTGACACTGACGGCCCTCTCATGCATGGGAGGCCTGTCTCGGTTGGACGGCCTCTCTCCCGCGCGAGGCGGCTGCTCTCTCGCGCGGGCGGGCTGCCGATCCTTCGACCGAAGCCCGGCTCGGGCGTCGGGCTTTGGCCGGAGCCCGGCTCGGGCGTCGAGCTTTGGCCGGGGCCCGGGCGTCGGGCATCGGGCTTTGGCCGAGGCCCGGGCGTCGGGCATCGGTCGGCGCCCGAGCGTCGAGCTGCGGCCGGAAGCTCGGGCATCGCGCGGGCGCCACGACACCACCCTCCACACCGGGGCCGCTGTCCACAGCGGCGGACCCGCCTCCGAAGTTATCCACAGCCAGCTCCGAATCCGCTCGGGATCTTGCTCCGGCGTGGAACCCTTCCGGCCATGAGGCCACGCGTGAAGCCCGCCCTCCGGCGCATCCTCCGTGACGAGTGCACGCTCCAACTCGGCGTACACCCACTCAGATCGGTCATGCTGAGCGACCTGACCAAGCCCGTCCTGCAGTGGGTCGAGGGCCTCGACGGCACCCGCGACCTGCGGGCCGTGCTGCACGACGCGGCCCGCGCGGGCCTCGACGAGCCCCAGGCCCGCTCCCTGCTCGAACAACTGGCCGCCCGAGGGGCTCTCCACGACGCGTCCGTCGGTCCCGGCCCTCTCCGCGACCTCCCGCTGGCCGAGCGAGACCGACTCAAGCCAGACCTCGACGCCCTCGACCTCGGCTCCACCGCCCCTGACGGCATGATGGCCCTCTTCTCACGCCGGAGGGAGGCCCGCGTGCGGGTGTACGGGGCGGGCCGGGTCGGGGCTCAGATCGTCGCCCTGCTCGCCGCCGCCGGAGTGGGCCATCTCCGGGTCATCGATCCGGACACGGCGCAACCTTCGGACATCACCCCAGGAGGGCTGACGTGGGCGGAGATGGGCATGCCCCGGGAGGCCGGAGCCGTGGCGGTCGCCAGAAGGGCCACCTCCGGCGGCCCGGTAGCCGCGCTGGAGGCCGACGGACAGCACGAAGCTCGCGTTGTTGGGAAGGCGACGAGGGGGAAGCGGGAGACCGCGACTCCGAGCACGGCGAGCGACGTCACTGACGCGCGAACGGGTGCCACGGGCGGCCTCCTCGCCGGGCCCGCCGCCGACCGAGCCCTCGGCGTACCGGCCGCCGGGCGTGCGACTGCCGGGCCTGCGACTGCCGCGCGTGCGGCTGCCACGCCCCGCTCCGAAAGTACCTCTCAACCACCCACCTCCCCGCCACAACCCGCCTCCCAATCACCCACCTGCCTGCCACAGCCCACCTCCCAATCACCCACCTGCCCGCCACAACCCACCTCCCCGCCACGATCTCCCTCTCCGCCACAACCTCGGCCGCGACACCCCACCCCATCGAAGTCCTCGACACCACAGAAGGCCGCCGCACCGGACAAGACCGCCACACCGGAGAAGACCTCCCGCCAGCAGACGGCCCCTGCATCGTGGAAGACCTCACCTCAAAAGGTCCCCACGCCGCAGGAGACCGCCACACCAGGGAAAACCACCGCACTGCGGAACTCCCCGTCATGGGATTCCACAGGAAAGCCCGCGACCCCATCGCCCACCCCGACCCGAGCCGCGCCGGGCCCCGGGGCGAGGACCGCTTCCGGTGGCGGGGCATACGAGCCCATCGTGAACGCACTCGCGGGCGGCCCTTACCTGGGGGACAAGTCGGATCGGCCGGATCTCGTCATCTTGTCCCCGGTCAACCCGTTGGACAGAGTGCTGGTCAACGAGTTGCTCGCCCTGCGCATCCCCCACCTCCTCGTGTCCGCCTTCGAGGGCCACGGCACGGTCGGCCCGTTGGTCCTGCCCGGCGACACCGCTTGCCTGCACTGCCTCGACCTGACGCGGCGTGACCACGACCCCACCTGGCCGATCGTCACCGCCCGCCTGGGCGGCTACCCGCCCGGCGAGATCGCCTGCGACGTCGCGCTGGCCACAGTCGTCGCGGCGGAGGCCGTCGGTCATGCGCTTGCTTTTCTCGACGGCAGAGAGCCCGTTGTGACCAACGGCACATTGGACGTAACGCCTGATTGGCGGTGGAGTGGGAGGGCGTGGGAGGCTCATCCCCAATGTCGTTGTATGCGAAACAATCCTTATTCGCTAAGAATGGTCGTGGCACCTGACCGCGACTGACGTGCTCAGTGGACGACCACGAAGGGGGGAAGCGGTATCTCGCCGAGGTTCCGCGCATCAGTGTGAGCGATCTCCCGCGCCGTGCTGTCACGCGTTCGGCCAAGCTGGCCACCCTCCCACTCAGTTTCGCTGGTCGCGCCGCGTTGGGGCTCGGCAAGCGGATCGGCGGCAAGTCGGCGGAGGTCGTGGCCCAGGAGGTTCAGCAGCGTACCGCGGAGCAGATCTTCAAGGTGCTCGGCGAGCTCAAGGGCGGAGCGATGAAGCTGGGCCAGGCACTGTCGATCTTCGAGGCGGCCCTGCCGCAGGAGATCGCCGGGCCGTACCGCGCCACGCTGACCAAGCTGCAGGAGGCCGCTCCGCCGCTGCCGGTGTCCACGGTCCACAAGGTCCTGACCGAGCAACTTGGAGACGACTGGCGGCGGCACTTCCAGTCGTTCGACGACCAACCGGCGGCGGCCGCCTCGATCGGCCAGGTGCACCGAGCCGTGTGGCAGGACGGCCGCGAGGTTGCCGTCAAGATCCAGTACCCGGGGGCGGGCAAGGCGCTGCTCGGCGACTTCTCCCAGCTCGCGCGCCTGGGCAAGCTGTTCGGCGTCCTGCTGCCCGGTCTCGACATGAAGGCCATGCTCAATGAGTTGCGCGAGCGGATCGAGGAGGAGCTCGACTACCTGCGAGAGGCCGAGGCCCAGCACGCCTTCGCGATCGAGTTCAACGGCGACCCCGACTTCCACGTGCCCGATGTCGTGGCGGCCAACGAGATGGTGCTGGTCACGGAGTGGATGGAGGGCACGCCGCTGTCCCGCATCATCGCGGATGGCACCAAGGAGCAACGCGACCTGGCGGGGCTGCTCTTCGTACGTTTCCTGTTCTGCTCCCCCGCGCGGGTCGGGATGTTGCACGCCGACCCGCACCCGGGCAACTTCCGCATGATGGCCGACGGCAAGCTCGGCATCCTCGACTTCGGCGCGGTCAACCGCCTGCCCGACGGCTACCCCAATGCCTTCGGCCAGCTCACCCGCATCTTCAACCATGGCGACATGGACACCGTCATGGCGGGCCTGCGGCAGGAAGGGTTCATCCGCGACGACATCGAGATCGACCCTGACGCGCTGCGTGCCTTCCTCGCGCCTTACGTGGAGCCGACGGCCGTGGAGGAGTTCACGTTCAGCCGGGAGTGGTTGCAGGCGCAGGCGGCCCGCGTCACGGACCTCCGGCCGACGAACGTGCTCCGGCAACTCAACCTGCCGCCGACGTACGTCCTCATCCATCGGGTTCACGCGGCGGGGATCGGCGTACTCTGCCAGCTCGGCACCACGGCCCGCTTTCGCAACGAGGTGATCCGCTGGGTCCCCGGCTTCGCCGACGACCCCGATCCCGACCCGAACGACGAACCCCTCGCGATCGGCTAACAGCACCAGAGACACAGCAACCGCCCGGCCCAACCGGTCTCAGCGCCACGCCACCCGGCCGAATTCGGACGAACCTCTGAGCCAGGCTGCCCCACCAGCACAAGCAAATTCTCGGGACGGGGTTGGCCCACCGGCACAAGAGAATCTTCGGGGCAGGGCTGGCCCCCGGGACAAGGCCGGCCTGCTGGAAACGGACAACCCACCGGACAGGGCCGACCTACCCGAATCGGACAACCCACCGGACAAGGCTGGCCCGCCCGAACCCGAATCGGACAACCCACCGGACAAGGCTGGCCCGCCCGAATCGGACAACCCGCTGAACTGGACTGGCTCACCCGAATCGGATAACCCACCGGACAGGGCTGGCCTACTTGAATTGGATGAGCGCGGGCATGGTGTGTCGCGGGCGCGAGTGAGTTGCCCGGCTTCGGCCAGTTCCCGAGCCGTCGCCGGGTACAGCATGCGGAGCGACCTCGGCCACCACCGCCGGTACCTCCGCATCAGCCAGCGAGCCAACAAGCCACGCAGGTTCCGCCTCCGGCATCAAGTACGGGAGAGCACCGCTCGTCATAAGCCGCGCCGCGATCGGCAGGTACGTCGCCGGTCCTGAAATCGAGCGGCGGTCTGCCGATCGCCGCAAGCCGGCCGGCCGGGGGCCTTGTGATGGTCGACCGGTAACGCCTTGCCCGATGACTCCAGCCCCCGCGGCTCGACCATGCCGTCGCCATTTCCTGACGCCACGCTTGTGACCAGGACAAACTCGTACACCACGCCTGTAGGCGCAACCGCCGTTGCCCCGGCGCCCGCCCGCGACGCTCGACTGCGTGGCTGGCCTGTCGGGTGCTGTGCTTGGAGCGAGGGCGCATCCTCGGGAGCGACAGGCTCGCGGCGCGTTACGCAGAGTGAAGACCTCGAGGTCTGGAGGCCGCCCCGGTGATGGCCGCTCGGTGAGCATTGCGTGGTGGGAATGGGGAATGACGCTTGCACGGCAACTACAGTGTGTAATTATACGAGTGCAGGCCGTTACTCTCTCATGGGAGGATACCGATGCACCGATCCGCGCGCCTGACGGGTGGCGCCTTTGTGGTGGCCGAAGGGCTGGGCCTCATGGCACCCGCCGCGAACGCGGTCGTCGATCCGGCGCACGTCGGCAATTGCCTCACCAGCCGCGCCGGGGAGCTGACCACCGTGATCGATCCGTCGGCTCCGAGGTTGCCTGTTGAGATTTCGATCCTTCACTGCGTCACCGGCCCTTGAACACGCCACGCCGTCACGGGTGCGCCAAGCCTCCACAACGGCGTCGTGATCGTGCGCCTTGACGCGTACGTGTCCGGTGATCAGGCTGAGCTGCCCGCCCCGATCCGACCCCGTCAGGTCTCGATCTTCCGCACGAGCCTCATGGGTGTCCGTGATGGGCAGCTCATTGGTCGGCTGGCAGGGTACCCGCTCGCACTTGCCCTGCCAGCCGACCCCCTTGATCTTCCTGGTCTTGCTGGTGTTCTGTCGGGGGAACGGGAGGCGGGCCGGTGGGTGTATTTCGTGGTGCCGCTCTGGAGTGTCAGGCCAGTCCCAGCTTGTCGAGCCCGTTCCAGCTTGTCGGGCCAGTCCCGGGTGGTCAGGTCAGTCCCGGGTGGTCAGGCCGGGGCGGGATACGGAAGACACGCCGGGGTGACGGTCGTGGGCGGTTCCGGGTCAGGGGTGGGGGACCCATGCCGGTGGGGGTCTGTTGTGCGGGGACGTGGGTAGCCTCGCGGCGTGATGGCGCTGCGTGGCGATTGGCGGGCCGAGGTGTGTTGCGGTGCCGTGATGGCCTGGCTGCTGAGGGCGTTGGTGTGTGGGCGGTCCCCCGTTGGTGTGGGTGGTCCCCGCCCTCGGTCCGTTCGCGCGCGTTAGGAGAGTCCCGCCAGGAGGGCTTGAACGCCTTGCGCGAGGACGCGTTCGCCTTCCTCCCGCGAGTTCAGGAACCAGCCTGGCAGCGGGCTGCGAAGGGAACAGGTGAGCTCGATGCTGACGAGCCCGTGGATCGTGGTCCACACCAGGTACGCCGCGCGTTCCGGATCCGATGCCCGGATGAGCCCGGACTGGGCCGCCGCGGATGCGGCCTCGGCCAGAAGGTCGAAGCACAGGCGCAAGGCGGCGTCCCGCTGCTCGGGTGAGGGGTCGAAATCCGGGAGCGGACGCTCGAACATCAGCGCGTACAGCGCCGGGTCGGTGAGGGCGAACTGCCGGTAGCCGTGCGCCACGCCCATGATGCGGGCGTTCGGATCCGTCTGACCGTCCAGGGATCTGCTCATCGCCTCATGGAGGAGGCGGAAGCCGTGCTCGTAGATCGCCTCCAGCAGTCCGGCGCGGCTACCGAAGCAGGTGTAGATGCCCATCGTGGACGTCGCGGCGGCGTCGGCCACACGGCGGAGGGTCAGATGGAGCGCGCCCCGGTCGCGTAGCACACGCAAAGCCGCGTCGAGGAGGTCGTGGCGCAGCGCGCCGAGTTCTTTCGTGTTGCTTACGGCTCTCGGCACCTCCTCACCTTATCGGTCGATAACGAGCATCATAACGAGCGTTATAGCCCACTGGATCGGACGAAAGGACTTCCAGATGAGGATGTATCGGGTCGCCGCGGCGGCGGGGTTCGTCTGTGCCCTGTTACTCGTGGTCAACTCCGCCCGTCGTGCCGGGTTCGTGCCGGAGACGGCTCTCACGCATGCCATCGCCCCGTTCGGCGCTTTGACCGGACTACTCGCGATCACCGGCATCTACCTGCTCATCCGCGGCACGACGGGCGCCCTCGGCCTCGTGGGGTACGTGCTGAACTCGGCCGGGCTGGCCGGGGCCTTCGCGATCGAGTACACGCTGCACTTCGTCTTCCCCTACCTCGGCGGCGGCACCGTGAGCGGGTTGCTGGCCGGGGGCACCGGGCGGGCGTTCCTGGTCACGTCGGTCGTGCTGCTGGCGGGGGTGCTGACGTTCAGCGCGGCGGCGATCAGGAGTGGGGTCATGCCGGTGGTGGGTGTACTGCTGTACGCGGCCGGGATGGTGCCCGGGTCGTTGCGGAACGCGGTGCCGCTGCCGGTCTATCTGGTGGGGCTGGTGGTTGCCGGGATCGGGGTCGCGTGGATGGCGGCGCGGCTCTGGTCGGCGGGAGAGGGCGAGGACGCGGGGCAGGGGAACGCCGTCGTGGTACCGCCTCGGCGGAGCGGTGTCCGGCCCGCGGGTTAGATCGACAGCTTGGATCGATGGCTTAGGTCGACAGGTCAAGGTCGACAGCTCAAGGTCGACGGATCGACTCGGCCCATCCGCTCGGCTCATCAGCTCGGCTCATCTGCTCGGTTGGTTCATCGGGGTTGGCTCGGCAGGGTGACGGTGATTGCGAGGGCTGCCGCCAAGGCTCTGATGGTTGAGAAGCGACGGTGACGGAACGGGCCGGTGGTCCAGGGGGTGGGCGTTCACGCTCAGATGCAGGGTGTGGGCGTTCGCCGGGCTGGGGTCGGGGTCAGGCCACGGAAGTAGACCGACGAGGCGGGCCGACCGGGTGATGCCGAGCGGGTGAGGGCGACCGCGTGAGAGGCCGACCGCGTGAGAGGCGAGCGGGTGAGGCGGGTGGAAAGGGGAGAGCCGGGCGCTGGGTTGCGCCCGGCTCTTTCACGGATCTGGATGGGAGATCCTGCGCCGGCGGCAGGACCTCCTCGGTCAGATCTGGCGGCTCAAGGCCCTGCGGAGGCGGTCGTTCGCCCGCTTGACCTCGCGCCGCGCCCGCTGCACGCGTTGCACGCGCAGGATGAGGCGCTGCTCAGCCGCCTCCCGGTGGAGGGTTTGTATTCGGTCATTGACCAGGTCATGGATGAGATCCGGCACGGCGCGGCTCCTCGGCGCTAGCGTCTTCATTGGCTGTTTCACTTTCTGTGCGTAGGTGCGGTGTTCAGGCAGCGACCGGGTGCTTACGGGGACGCCCGCGCGGACGCTTGCGGGGAACGATCGTCCCCCTGAGGACCAGTTCGCCGCCCCAGACGCCCCAGGGCTCCTCGCGCTCGAGCGCGCGGGCCAGGCAGGCCTTCTGGATGGGGCAGCCGCCGCAGAGCGCCTTGGCGAACTCGACGTCCTCCGGCGACTCGGCGAACCACAGGTCAGGGTCGGTACGGCAGGGGATTTTGGCTTCGTCGATCAGGTCCATGATCGTCTTCGCCCCCATCTGCTACTCCTTTTGATCGATCTTTTGATCTTGTTCGGACACCTCGTAGGTGGTCGGGGATCACGGACAAACAAGAAGGCCGCGGATCCTGTCTGCGGATCCGCGGCCTGGTGAGCTGCTATTTGCCGGTCAGGTTATGACCGGAGCATCTCTCCAGGGCTGCGGACCCCACAGTCCACCCTTGGTGAGCTGGTTGGCCGGCAGTTCGATACGTGCGACATGGGCCGCACCGCCTTGTGGCGTGGCAGCGCCGAAGCGGGCGCGCGCGTGGGAGGCGGCGGCCTGGCTACGGGCAGCCTTCTCCTGCCGCAGCTTGGCGGGACCATCAACGAGTCTCACCGAGTCACGGCATGCGGAGGCGAGCCACGGCGTGGCCGACATCTTGATGCTGATCACAGGGACTCACCTCCACTCTTGGGATCGTCGGATACGGGAGTGTCCGACTCGCTTGACCATGACCCTAGACCGCGGGGCGGGGAAGGGGCAACTTATTTTCTACCTGCGATTTCACCTATTTCATGAGGCGAATCATGGCCTCTTGAACGACCGAGACGACCAGGTCACCCGACGCGGTGAACATCTCACCCCGAGCGAGCCCCCGGGCCCCCGCCGACCACGGCGATTCCTGAGCATAGAGCAGCCAGTCGTCGGCCCTGAAGGGGCGGTGGAACCACATCGCGTGGTCGAGGGAGGCGCCCATGATGTTCGAGGCGCCCCAGGCCATGCCGTGCGCCAGCAGGATCGTGTCGACCAGCGTGAAGTCCGACGCGTACGCGGCCAGCACCACGTGCAGCAGCGGGTCGTCCGGCAGGTCGGCGTGGTAGCGGAACCACACGTTGGTCTGCGGGCTGCGCAGCTCGGGATTCTGGAACGCCTCCCACGTCAGCGGCGAGGCGTACCTGGCGTCGACGGGCCGGGGGCGCGAGAGCCAGTCGCGCAGTCCGGGATTGTCACCGACCAGCTCGAACATGCGGTCCTGGAACGTCGGCAGCGTCTCCGGGTCGGGCACCACGGGCATCACCGACGCCTGGTGGGCCACGCCCTCCTCGAAGACGTGGAAGGAGGCCGACATCGTGAAGATCGCCTTGCCGTGCTGGACGGCCACGACGCGCCGGGTGGTGAACGAGCGCCCGTCGCGCAGGCGCTCGACGTTGTAGACGATCGGGATGGACGGGTCGCCCGGCCGGATGAAGTAGGCGTGCAGGGAGTGCACGTCGCGGTCCTTCGGGACCGTACGGCCGGCCGCCACCAGGGCCTGCGCCGCGACCTGACCGCCGAAGACACGCTGGATGCGCTCTTCCGGACTCCTGCCCCGGAAGATGTCGAGCTCGATCTGCTCGAGGTCGAGCAGATCGAGCAGCTCCTTCAGCGCCTCGTTCACGTGTCCGTCCCCCTCGTACTGTCCGGTCCTTGGACAAGTGTGGCGTGCCGCCCGGACTCCCCCAAATGGGGGCCCGGTTTGTCGGAAATGATGTCTTGCTCCGGTTTCGCCGGTGTAACAAGCCGGGAGGCGACAGGGCCTGCACCGTGACAGAGCCGACGATCGCGGCAGGGCCAGGACGCGACGAGGGTCAGGTGGTGCGGCAGAGGGTGAGGACGGCTTCGCCGTACCGGTCGACCTTGACCTTGCCGACCCCCGCGATCGACAGCAGGTCCTGCTCCGTGACCGGTGCCCGTTCGGCGATCGCCTGGAGCGTCACGTCCGTGAAGATGACGTACGGCGGCACCTTGCTCTCCTTGGCCGTCGCCGTGCGCCAGGACTTCAGCCGTTCGAGCAGCGCCTCGTCGTAGTCGGCGGGGCACGCCGAGCAGCGGCCCAGCTTCTGCTCGGTCGCCGCCACCAGCGTCTTGGCGCACACCCGGCAGCTCATCGGCGCGGCCACCTGCCGACGTTCGCGAGGGGCGGACGCGGCCACGCGCGCCGGAGCGGTGGCCCGCCCGGTCAGGCCGTCGAGGAACCGGGACGGGCGGCGGCCCTTGCGGCCACCGGGCGCGCGGGCCAGGGCCCACGAGATCGACAGGTGTTCCCTGGCCCGGGTGAGGCCCACGTAGAGGAGGCGGCGTTCTTCCTCGATCTGTTCGGGGGTCTCGGCGTAGATGATCGGCAGCATGCCGTCGGTGACCCCGACGAGGAACACCGCGTCCCACTCCAGGCCCTTGGCGGCGTGCAGTGAGGCCAGGGTGACGCCCTCCACGGGCGGCGCGTGCTGCTCGGCGGCCCGGCGTTCCAGCTCGGCGACGAACGCGGGCAGGTCGGCCCCCTCCGCCGCCATGTCCTCGGCCAGGTCGGCCAGGGCCTTGAGCGACTCCCACTTCTCCCTGGCCTTGCCCCCGCCGGGCGGCGCGGGGGTCAGGCCGACGCCGCTCAGGATGTGGTGGACCTCGGAGGCCAGCGGCTCCCCCGCCGCGGACCTGGCGGCCCCGCGCAGCAGGACGACGGCCTGGCGTACTTCGGGGCGTTCGAAGAAGCGCTCCGCGCCGCGCAGGACGTAGGGGATCTCGGCCTTGGCCAGCGCCTCCTCGTAGGACTCCGACTGGGAGTTGACGCGGAAGAGCACGGCGATCTCGCGGGCGTGGACGCCCTGGTCGAGCAGCTTCCTGATGGCGCGGGCCACGCCGGCGGCCTCCGCGGGCTCGTCGTCGTAGTCGGCGAACACCGGCTTGGGGCCGTCGGGGCGCTGGGAGACCAGCTCCAGGCGGTGCGGGGACCTGCCCTTGGCGATCACGAGGTTGGCCAGGTCGACCACCTGCGGGGTGGAGCGGTAGTCGCGGACGAGCTTGATGACGGCCGCGCCGGGATGCTCGACCGCGAACCCGGTCAGATAGCGCGGGCTGGCGCCGGTGAAGGAGTAGATCGTCTGGTTGGGGTCGCCGACCACGCACAGGTCGTCGCGGCCCCCGAGCCAGGTGTCGAGCAGGAGCTTCTGCAGCGGGTTGACGTCTTGGTACTCGTCGACCACGAAGTAGCGGTACTGCTGGCGGATCTGCCCGGCCACCTCCTGGTGCTCGGTCATCACGGCCGCGGTCAGCTCGAGGATGGTCTCGAAGTCGACCAGGTGGCGCTCGCGCCTGAGCTGCTCGTACGCGTCGTAGAGCCGGGCCACCTCCTCGGCCCCGATCGGCGGGGTGCGGTGGTGCTTGGCCGCGGCGGCCACGTAGTCTTCCGGGCCGATCTGGGTGACCTTGGCCCACTCGACCTCGGCGGCGAGGTCGCGCAGCTCGGCGCGGTCGGGGGTCCTGCGGAGCCTGCGGCACGCCTCGGCCAGGACCGGGAGCTTGGACTCGATGACCGACGGGGCCGCACCGCCGATCACGCGCGGCCAGAAGTAGGTGAGCTGGCGCAGCGCGGCGGCGTGGAACGTACGGGCTTGGACGGCGGGGGCGCCGAGCGCGCGCAACCGCTGGCGCAGCTCGCCCGCCGCGCGCGTGGTGAACGTCACAGCCAGCACGCTCTGCGCGTCGACGGCGCCGCTGCGGATCGCGTACGCGATGCGGTGGGTGATCGCCCTCGTCTTGCCCGTGCCCGCCCCGGCCAGCACGCACACCGGACCGCGCACGGCCTCGGCGACCGCGCGCTGCTCGGGGTCGAGGCCGATCAGTACGTCGTCCGCATTGCTCACCACTGAATCCTCCCAGGCGCCGGCGGTGAAAGACTTCATTCTGGCAACATGCGCCCCGGCGTATGCTCGTCGTCGGCAAGATGCAAAGAACTGGTCTCTTCCCCCACAATGGGGCCCGACCACATCCATGGGGGAAAGGACGGCCGTGCGAACTGCGGTTTCCGTGAGCGTTCTCGCGCTCACCGCGGTGCTGCTCACACCCGTCACGGCGAGCGCGGCCAAGGATCCGGCCCCCGGCCCCACGGTGACCAGCGGGGTCGACGTCGACGGGCTCGGCGGGTTGTCGGTGGAGACCGTCAAGTACGGCGCGCACCAGCGCCAGAGCATGGACGTCTGGTGGACGCCCGACGGGCAGCAGCGGCCCGGTGTGTTCCTGATCCACGGCGGCTGGTGGTCCAGCGGCGACAAGAAGTACATGAAGGAGATCACCCGCGGCTACGCCGAGCTGGGTTACACGGTCTTCAACCTCAACTACCGCCTCTCGGGTGACGCGGCCTGGCCCGCGCAGCGCGCCGACGCGCTCGCCGCGATCGCCCGGGCGCGCAAGCACGCCGACCGGTGGGGGTTCGACCCGGGCAACTACGTGCTGGTCGGCTTCTCGGCCGGGGGGCACATCGCGGCGGCCGTGGGCACGTACGGCGACGGCATCAACGGGCTCAAGGGCGTCGTGGGGATGTCGCCGATCATCTCGCCGCTGCGCGCGTACGCCGACGGCGAGAAGTCGGCCGACCCCGACAAGCGCAAGCTCCGTACGGCCGCCATCAAGCTGGCCGGCGGCTGCGCGCCCAAGGGCAAGTGCTCGAAGGTGTGGGCCAGCATGGAGGTGGCCTGGCACGCCAGCCGCAAGGACGCCCCGATGCTGGCCGTGCACTCGGAGAAGGAGTTCGTGCCGCCGGCGCAGAGCCAGCTCCTGCGGCAGATGCTCGGCCAGGTGGGCGTGCCGGTGACGGTGGTCACGAAGCCGGGCAGCAACCACAGCTCCCCGCTCTACCGGGAGCCGGGCGTGACCGAGCGGGTGCAGGCGTGGATCGCGGAGCGCACCGGGTGAGAACCGGGAACCCCGGGATTAACCGGACCCTGGGCGTTGTTGCACGGATCGCCTGATTTCCTGACCTTGGAGGGATTTCCCAACATGGCGCTCACGGTCTACAGCACCACGTGGTGCGGCCCCTGCAAGCGGCTCAAGTCACAGCTCGCGCGCGAGGGCATCGTTTTCGACGAGATCGACATCGAGCGTGACCCTTCGGCCGCCGAGTTCGTGATGAGCGTCAACAACGGCAACCAGACGGTGCCGACCGTGGTGATCGACACTCCCCGGGGCCGCGTCGTCCGGA
Organism: Nonomuraea antimicrobica; assembly: GCF_039536965.1. Classification (NCBI taxonomy): domain Bacteria; kingdom Bacillati; phylum Actinomycetota; class Actinomycetes; order Streptosporangiales; family Streptosporangiaceae; genus Nonomuraea; species Nonomuraea antimicrobica. Next base: position 28,651 of record NZ_BAAAZP010000099.1, read on the forward strand.
CGAACCCCTCCGCCCGTGAGGTCAAGGCCCTGCTCGAAGCCGCCTGACGTCACCAGTCGCCGACCAGCTCGCCGCCGTACCAGGTCTCGATGAGGCGGCGGGCGATCGAGACGGGCGGGGGCAGCCGCAGCTCGCCCGTCTCCAGCGCCTTCGCGAGCCGCTCTCTGGAGTACCAGTGCGCCTCGGCGATCTCGTCGGCGTCGGGGGTGAGCGTGGTGGTCGTGGCCTCGGCGAAGAAGCCGAGCATGAGGCTGCGCGGGAACGGCCAGGGCTGGCTGCCGAGGTAGCGCGGGTTGGCGACGGCGATGCCGACCTCTTCCGCCACCTCGCGTACGACGGCCGCCTCCAGCGACTCGCCCGGCTCCACGAACCCCGCCAGGATCGACAGCCGCCCCTCCGGCCACTGTGGCCCGCGGGCCAGCAGGCAGCGGTCGTCGGCGTCGCGGACGAGCATGATGACGGCCGGGTCGACGCGCGGGAAGTGCTGGCTGGCGTCCTGCGGGCAGACGCGGACGTGACCGCCGGCCTGCACGGTGGTGCGGGCCCCGCAGCGCGGGCAGAACTCGTGCGTCGCGTGCCACGCCTCCAGCGCCACGGCGTAGACCAGCAGCCCCGCGTCGCGGTCGCCGAGCAGGCCGCCCACCTGGCGCAGCCCGGCCGGCACCGGGCGGCCCTCCGGCGTGTCGCGCAGCGCCATGGGAACCGTCACGCGGCCGTTGACGTCGCCGCCTCTGGGAACGCCGGGTAGCGGCGCGGCCACCGCGAAGTAGGCGACCCCGTCTTCGACGCCCAGGAGGTAGCGCTGCCCCGGCGGCGCGTCGGCGGGGCCGTAGAGCACCGCCTCCGCCCCGTCGCCCGACCGCCGCACCAGCGTGTGACCGTCGTCGATCACCAGCACTCTGGTCGCCGGGTCGGCCCACGCCTGCTCCAGCCACCGGTCGTCGGCGCGCAGCGCCGATGACCGGTCGATGGTGCCCCGTGCGAGCAGCAGTGGCCCGATGAGTTGCTCTTCCGCGGTCTGCACTGGCCGTCCCCTTCCAAGTCCCCTGTCATCCTATGACCTCGCAGTTAGCCGCCGATTACGGTAACCAGGCCCCGTGATGATCTCTCTCGGGCTAAGATCGATGAGTTAGGTTAGCCTTACCTGATTCTCGGGGGTGCCTTCGCGTTGCGGCTCTACCTGACCGCGCTCAAACCGACCGACTCCGTGACGGACGGCTTCCTGCCCGCCGCACGGGCGCTCGGTTGCGAGGTGACGATTCTGACCGACCGCCCGGAGCGGCACCCGGACGCGGTGGCGTGCGACGTACGCGACGCGCGCGCCGTGATCGACGCCGTCGAGCAGCTCGGCAGACCGACGGCGATCTTCACCAACTCCGACCACCTTCAGGCGGAGACCGCGCTGGCCGCGGCGTACTTCGGGCTGCCGGGCAAGGACTGGCGGGCGTGCGCGTCGGCCAAGAACAAGTTCCTGATGCGGCGCAGGCTCCGCGAGGCCGGGATCGAGCGGGTGTTCTCCGTCAGGCTCGCTCCCGGCGACCCGGTGCCGCGGGAGGTGCCGTACCCGGTCGTGCTGAAACCCCGCGAGGGCGTGGCCAGCGAGGACGTCGTGCTGGTCGAACGCGACCTGGCCGGCGCGGTGGCCGAGGCGAGGACGCGGCGGCCGGGCGCGGCGCTGGTCGTGGAGGAGTACCTGGAAGGGCCTCTGCGCACGCTCGAAACGCTCGGGGACGACGCCGGGCTGCGGGTGCTCGGCGGGTTCGAGACGACGCTGGGGGCGTTGCCGCACTTCGTCGAGGAGCGGCTCGACTGGGCGCCGGAGGGGCCGCACGAGCACGAGCACGTGCTGGCGGCGCTGGGGGCGCTCGGGGTGGGCTTCGGCGCCTGCCACACCGAGTACGTGCTCACCCCGGCAGGTCCGCGGATCGTCGAGGTGAACTACCGGGTGATCGGCGACCACTGTGACTTCCTGCTGGCCGACGTGCTCGGGGTGCCGCTGTTCGAGTGGATCCTGCGGGTGCACCTCGGCCATCGGGTGCCCGCACTGCCCGAGACCTCCGCGTACGGGAGCGCCGTCAGCCTCGTCGCGGACCGGCCGGGGACGGTCAAGGAGGCGCCCGGGCACGAGTCCGTCCACGACGGAGACGTACGGCTGTGGCACCGTCCCCTGCGAGCCGTGGGGGACGTCATCTCCCTCACCCATACGAACCGGGACTACCTGGGCGTGGTACGAGCCGTCGGCCCCTCGCGGGAGCGGGTGGACGCGGCCGTCGAGCGGTACCGGGCGACGCGGCCGTGGGTGGTCGAATGAGCAGCTCTCGGGAGGCTTACCTGGCCGCCCGGGTGCTGGACACCCTGTTGCGCGAGAACTACGGAGGGCTGGCCGCCCGCGTGACCAGGACCAGCCGGGGGCCTGGGCTGCTGCTGGCCGACGGGCGCTGGGTGCGGTTGTCGACCGGCGCGCCGTTCCAGGACCTCGCGGTCGCGGCGGACGAGCTGCTGGGCCTGGAACAGGTGCTGGAGACGCTGGTGGAGGTCTCCGACCCGGCGGACTCCGAGGGGGTGGCGGCCTTCTTCGAGGAGTGCGTGGCCGCGCTGGCGGCGCTGGAGCTGCACGACGGGGTCGCCGGCGAGGTGCTGCGCGGGCGGCCCTCGTACGAGACGCTGGCCGCGTTCGTGGACCATCCGCTCTATCCGACCTCCCGCGCGCGGATGGGGCTGAGCGAGGGCGAGCTGCTCGCGTACGCGCCGGAGTTCGCGCCCGCCTTCGAGCTGCGGTGGGCGGCCGTGCCGCGCGCGGCGCTCGCCCCGGGCTCCGCCCTCCGCCTCCCCGCCGACGTGACGCCGCCGCCCGGGACCGGCGAGGTGCTGTTCCCCGTGCATCCGCTGACCGCGGACGAGGTGCGGAAGATCGACGGGGTACGGATGCTGGACGAGCCCGCGCTCACCGTACGGCCCACGCTGTCGATGCGGACCGTCGAGCTCACCCCCCGCCTGCACCTCAAGCTGCCCCTGCCCATCAGCACCCTGGGCGCCAGGAACCGGCGCTCGATCAAGCCGGGGACGCTGGCCGACGGCGCCAGGGCCGAGCTGCTGCTGCGCGAGCTGGCCGGCCCCGGCGTGGTGCTCGCCGACGAGCAGACGTACGCGCAGACCGGGCACGAGTACCTCGCCTGGATGGTCAGGCGGCTGCCAGCAGGGAAGATCGTGCCGGTCGCCGCGCTGGCCGCGCCCGGCGTGCTCGACGAGCTGGGCGACGAGTTGGGCGACGTGCTGCCGGACTACCTGCGGCTGCTGCTGCGCTGGAACGTACGCCTGTTCGTCCGCTACGGCGTCGCGCTCGAAGCCCACCAGCAGAACCTCGCCCTGCTGTTCCGCGACGGCCGCATGCGCCTGCTGGTCAAGGACAACGACGGCCTGCTTGCCTCCCCCGCACGGTTGCGGGCGGCCGGGATCGCGGTGCCGGACTTCGCCGACGAGCGCATGCTCAACGACGACCCGCACGCCCTGGCCGACGTCTTCGTCACGATCACGCTGCACCTGGCCGCCGCCGCCGTGGCCTTCGGCGCCCTGCCGCCCGCCAGGGCTGCCACGCTGCTGCGCGACACGCTGGCCGCCGCACTCGACGAGTACGGCGACGACCCCGTGGCCAGGCTCCTGCGCGCCAGGACGCTCGACGCGGCCAGGCTCACCGGCAAGTCCATGATCACCGCAGGGACGCTGGTCTCGAAGGAACGCTCCGGCGCGCGCGACGTCAACAAGTTCTACGGCACCAGCGGCCCCAACTACCTGAGGAGAGCCTGAATGCACGGACTCGCCATCGACGCGCCCTCCGGCCTGGCCGAGGAGGCGACGTCGGCGGCCCTGCTGCGCTGCTGCGTGCGGGAGGTGGCCGGGCCGCGCGGCCTGGTGTGGCCGGCACCGCCGTACCTGCTGTTGCGGGTGGCGGGGACGCTGCTGCGGGTCCGTACGCACGGCGGCGCGGCGCTGCGCTTCGACGGCCCGGCCGAGCGCCTGACGGCGGGCGCCTGGCAGCCGTTACCTGCCGACGAGTTGGTCGGGCTGGTGGAGGACGAGCTGCGGGGGCACAACGAGGAGTTCGCGGGGCAGGTGGCCGCCAGCAGGGCGGCCATGGCCGCGATCCTGCGGGCCAGGGCCGAGGCCGTGCCGCCCGCAGATCCCTGGCTGGCCTCCGAGCAGGCCCTGGTGTACGGGCACTCGTTCCACCCCAGCCCCAAGGCGCGCGGCGGCGAGGGCTGGCTGCGGTACGCGCCCGAGGCGCACGCCGAGTTCCCCGTCAGGCTGCTCGGCGTGCGGGAGGACGTGCTGGCCGAGGGCGGCGACACGACGGTGCTCGACGCGCTGGGGCGGGCGCCCGCCGGGTACCGGGTGCTGCCGGCGCATCCGTGGCAGCTCGAACTGCTGCGGCCGGTCCTCGGGGACGAGCTGGTGGATCTGGGGCCCGGGCCGGTCGTCGTGCCGACCTCGTCCGTACGGACCGTGTACGTCCCTGAGGCGGAGGTCTGCCTGAAGTTCTCCCTGGACGTACGGATCACGAACTGCGTACGCAAGAACGCCTGGTACGAGCTGGCCGGCGCCGTGGAGCTGACCCGGCGGCTCGGACCCGCGTTCGACGCGACGGCGGCCGGCCATCCCGGCACCCGGTGGCTTCCCGAGCCCGGCTACCGCTCGGCGGCCCTCGGCACCAGGCTGCACGAAGGGCTCGGGGTGATCGTCAGGCGGAGCCCCTGGACGGTCTGCTCCCCCGGCGTGACCCCGGTCATGTCGGCCGCCCTCGCCCTGGACGCGCCCGCGCTCGACCCTCTCGCGTGGTGGCGGGCGTACGTGACCGTGGTCGCGCTGCCCGTCCTGGAGCTGTACTTCGCGCACGGCGTGGTACTGGAACCCCACCTGCAGAACGTCCTGGTGGGCCTCGACGCCGCAGGGCACCCCGTGGAGGGCGTCTTCCGCGACCTGGAGGGCACCAAACTGGTCGAGGGCCGCCACGACCTGGACGGGCTGCGGCCCGAGGTGGCCCGCGCGCTCACCTACGACGCCGAGCGCGGCTGGGCCCGCGTGGTCTACTGCCTGCTGGTCAACCACCTCACCGAGATCGCCGCCACCGTCGCGGGCCGGGACGACGCGCTGCTGCGCGAGCTGTGGCAGGCGGCGCGCGGCCTGTTCGCCCAACAGGCCGACGCACTGGGCCGGCCGCTGCCCCTGTCGGACCTGCTCGCCGGGGCCCCGCTGCCCGCCAAGGCGAACCTGGGCGTGCGCTGGGCCAGGGCGGCCGACCGCGCCGCCGGTTATGTCCCGATCGCGAACCCGCTCGCATGACCGCCGGTCACGTCCCGACCAGAGAGCTGATCGGCCCGCGCGTCCAGGAGGCCGCTGTGCGCCTCGGCGAGGCCCCGGCCTATCTCTATGACCTGCCCGCCCTGGACGAGCACGTGGCGTCCGTACGGCGGGCGCTGGGAGGCACCGAGCTGTACTACGCGGTCAAGGCCAACCCCGACGCCGAGCTGCTGCGGGTGCTGGCGGGCCACGTGGACGGGTTCGAGGTGTCGTCGGCGGGCGAGCACGCGCACGTCACGCGCCTGTTCCCGGGCCTGCCGGTGGCCCTGGGCGGGCCCGGCAAGACCGACGCGGAGCTGCGCCTGCCGCACCACCGCCTCCACGTCGAGTCACCGAACGAGCTGCGCCGCCTGCTCGCCACGGGGCTGGAGGCGGACGTGCTGCTCCGGCTCAACCCCGGCCTGCCGGTCGAGGGCGCGGCGCTGACCATGAGCGGGCCGTTCGGCATGGACGAGGACGGGATCGCCGAGTGCCTGCCGCTCTTCCGCGACCGCGTACGGCTGCGCGGCCTGCACGCCCACCTGGCCAGCGGGCTGGCGGCCGGGCCGCTGCTGGAGCTGGCCCGCGGGCTGCTGGAGCACGCGTACGAGGAGGTCAACCTGGGGGGCGGGATGGCGGTGTCGTACACCTCGCCGGGGACCCGGTTCGACTGGGCCGCGTACGGGGCCGGGCTGGCGGCGCTGGCACGGGGCAGGCGGCTGCGGATCGAGCCGGGGCGGGCGCTTACCGCGTACTGCGGGTACTACGTCACCCGGGTGGTGGACGTGAAGCGGGTGCGCGGCCAGGCGTACGCGGTGGTGCTGGGCGGCACCCACCACCTGCGCACGCCGGTGACCAAGGGGCACGACCAGCCGTTCGCGATCGTGCCCACGGGCGGCGGCGCGAGCGTGGCCGGGGAGCCGATCACGTTCGTCGGCCAGCTCTGCACCCCGAAGGACGTCTTCGCCCGCGACGTCGTGACCTCGGCCGCCGTGGGCGACACCGTGATCTTCGCGCTGGCCGGGGCCTACGCCTGGAACATCTCGCACCACGACTTCCTCATGCACCCGAAGCCGGCGTTTCACTATCTAAGAGCCTGACCCCTTCGACGAGCGCCACCAGGCCGTCGGCGTCGAGCAGGTCGACCGGGCGCACGGTGCGGTTGGCGCGTACGTAGTGGAAGGCCGCACCCACCCGCTCCAGCGGCACCCCCGCCAGGTGCGACCAGGCCAGCCGGTAGGCGGCGAGCTGCACCGACGCCACCCGCGTGGCCTTCCTGCCCCTGGGCGGCTGCCCGGTCTTCCAGTCGACGACCTCGTAGCCGCCGTCGGGCCGCTGGAAGACGGCGTCCATGCGCCCGCGCACCAGCCGGTCGGCGATCATGGTCTCGAACGGCACCTCGAGGTCGACCGGCCGCCGGTCGGCCCACTCGCTCTCCTCGAAACGCTCCTGCAGCTCGGCCAGCCGCACGTCGGCCTCTTCGAGCTCCTCGTCGTAGAGCTCGAAGTCGTCGATGAGCCGCTGCTGGTCCCACCGCGTCTCCAGCCACCTGTGGAACGAGGTGCCCCTGCGGGCCAGCGGCGCGGGCTGGACCGGCACGGGACGGCGGATCCTGCGGGCCAGCTCGCGCGCGTCGGCGGCCAGCGTGACCAGCGACGACACGGTCAGCTTCAGCGGCAGCTCGACCGTGGTGGACGGGCGGCGGCGGTGCAGCTCGCGCTCGCGCAGCAGCAGGTCGGTGTCGCGGTCCCAGGCGCGCAGCCGCTCCTCCTCGTACGCCTTGAGCGGCTCGTCGTCGTCCTCCCCCAGCGTGCCCGCCAGGGCGTCCTCGACCAGCCGGGCGCCGTCGAGCACCGACTCGTAGCGCAACCCCTCGGGCGTGACCGGCCAGGTGGCCTCGGCGGGCTCGGCGAGCAGCGGGTTGGTGGCGCCCTCGGCCAGGTCGTCGGCCCAGAACGAGACCCGGTCGGCGGTGTCGCGGATCTCCAGCAGGAAGTCGGACGGCGCAAGGGGCTTGGTGGCGCTGCCCCAGCGGTAGCCGGAGGCGATCAGGTGGTAGTGGGCGCGGGTCACGGCCACGTAGGCGAGCCTGCGCTCCTCCAGCAGGTCGCGCTCGCGGCAGTGCTCGTCGAAGGCCGCCAGCTCCTCCTTGCTCAGCCCGCCGAGCCGCGGCAGGTCGGCCGCGTCGCCACGCAACCCGTAGGGGAGCTTGCGCGGGTTTTCCGTCCAGCGGCTGTTCATGACCGGCGTGGCGGGGAACATGCTGCCGGTCGCGATCGTCCCCTTCGAGCTGACGAGCTGCGACAGGCCGGGCACCACCACGATCGGCCACTCCAGGCCCTTCGAGGCGTGCACGGTCATCAGCTTGACGCTGTTGCTCTCGCCGACCCGGCCCGCCTCCAGCCCGAACTCCTCGCTCTCGGCCGCCTGCAGATAGGCCAGGAACGCCCCCAGCGTCGGGTCCTCCGCGTCGCCGGCGAACCTGGAGGCCGCGTCGAGGAACGCGTCGAGGTCGGCCCGCGCGGCGAACGCGCCCGCCGTGGTGGTGCGCGCGGCCACCTCGATGTCGAGCCCGAGCCTGCGCTCGACCTCGGTGATCAGGTCGGGCAGCGGCTGCGCGGTGTGGGCGCGCAGGTGGCGCAGCTCGTGGGCGAGCGCGACGAGCCTGGTGCGGGCCAGCGGCGAGAACGCCTCCAGCCACTCCTCCCTGTCGGGTAGCTCGTCGAGCGCGTCGACCAGGCTGCCGCGCTCTTCGGCCAGGTCGGCCACCACCTGGTCGAGCGGGTCGGACTCGCGGCCGCTGTCGCTCAGCTCGCGGGCCAGCCTGCGGGCGTGCTCGCCCAGCACCCGCAGGTCGGCCGGGCCGATCCGCCAGCGGGGGCCGGCCAGCAGCCGGGCCAGCGCGTCGCCGGCCGTGGGGTCGTACAGGACGCGCAGGGTGGCGACGATGTCGCTCACCTCGGGCACGGTCAGCAGGCCGCCCAGGCCCACCACCTCGACCGGGATGTCACGCTCTTCCAGCGCCCTGCGCAACGCGGGGAACTGCGAGCGCTTGCGGGCCAGGATGGCGACGTCTTGGGGCTGGACGGCGAGGGTCTTCTTGCGCTCCTTCTCGCCCCAGGGCAGGCCGTCGGGGGCGACCTCCTGGCCGAGGATCTTCGCGATGCCCTCGGCGATCCACGTGGCCTCGTCGTCGGCGGTCTCGTGGAAGGCGCACGTGACGCGGCCCCGATCGACGCGGTTGGGGCCGGGCACCAGGACGGGCACCTCGCGGGCCTCCATCCGCAGCGGGATCTGGACGCGGGCGGCGACGTCGAGCACGCGGTCGCCGTTGCGGAAGCTGACGCCGAGCTGCCGCACCTGGGCCTCGTCGCCGGTGGCCGTACGGAAGTCCCGGGGGAAGCGGCGCAGGTTTCCCGCCGAGGCGCCGCGCCAGCCGTAGATCGACTGGCAGGGGTCGCCCACGGCGGTGACCGGGTGGCCGCCGCCGTAGAGCGAGCGCAGCAGGACGAGCTGGGCGTGGCTGGTGTCCTGGTATTCGTCGAGCAGGACCACGGAGTAGCGGGACCGCTCGATCTCGCCGACCTCCTTGTGGCCGGCGGCGATCCGGGCGGCCAGCGACATCTGGTCGCCGTAGTCGATGACCTCGCGGGCGCGCTTGAGCCGTTCGTACGCCTCCACCAGCGGCAGGAGCTGCTCCCTGGCCGCCTGCACGGTGAGCGGCCTGCGCTGCGCGAGCGTGGTGCGGCCCGGCAGCAGGTCGTGCCTCCCTCGCAGCCACTCCCCCACCCGGCGCACGTCGGAGGGCCCGCGCAGGTGCTCGGACAGCTCGCCCGCCAGCTCCAGCAGCGCGGCCGTGACCGAGGGTGGGCCCAGCTCGATCTTGTCCATCGGCCCGTCGTACATCGCCACCACGCGCGAGGCGAGCTGCCACGACACGGCCGGGGTGACCAGGCGCATGGTCGGTTCGAGCCCGTCGCGCAGCGCGTGGTCGGTGACCAGGCGGGCGGCGTAGGCGTGGTAGGTGGACACGGTCGGCTCGTTGTCGAGCGCGCCCGGCTCGACCAGGCCCGCCTCGGCCAGGCCGGTGAGCCGCTCTCTCACCCGGGTGGCCAGCTCGGCGGCGGCCTTGCGGGTGAACGTCAGGCCCAGCACGTTTTCCGGTTTGACCAGGCCGTTGGCGACCAGCCAGACCACCCGGCCTGCCATGGTCTCGCTCTTGCCCGAGCCCGCGCCGGCCATGACGACCGTCGGCTCCAGCGGCGACTCGATGACCACCGCCTGCTCGGGAGTGGGGGGCAGGATGCCGAGCTTGCCGGCGAGTTCGGCCGGGGTCAGCACACCTGGCCCCCGTTGTCGTTGACCGGGCAGCTCGCCCTGGCCGCGCAGGTGCGGCAGCCGTCGTTGACCTTGGCCTGGAAGAACGGGCCCGACATGCCGGTGGCCACGGTGTCGACCAGGTCTGCCGCCCAGCCCGGGTCGTGGTCGTCGGCCAGCGGCCGCTGCCCCTGCTCCAGCGCGTCGTTCTTGCCCGCCGCCTTGCCGAGCTGCACCAGCGCCGCGCCGCCCGGCTCGGTCATGCCGTGGCGGGCGAAGGCGCCGAGCAGCGCGGCCAACTGGTAGACGCCGAGCTGCGGGTGGCGGTCGAGGTCGCCCGCCTTGGGCTTGGAGCCGCCCGTCTTGAGGTCGATGATCACCGCGCGGTTGTCGGAGTCGCGCTCGACGCGGTCGACACGGCCCTTGATCTGCACGCCCTCCGACACCATCGCCGTGAACGCCTCCTCCAGGGCCACCAGCTCGCGTGGATTGTCCTCGTGCCAGCGCAGGAACTTGCCGATCATCTGCTCGGCGACCTGGCGCTGCTTGCGGTTGTACCAGACGCCGCCGAAGTCGAGGTTGTTCCAGATCTGGTCGAGGCGGTCGCCCAGCAGGTCTTCGCTGGGCAGGTCGGTGGCCGCCAGGACGGCCAGCGCGTGGATGATGTTGCCCAGGCCCTGGGCGGTACTGGTGCCCGCCGCGCCGACCGACGTCTCCAGCAGCCAGCGCAGGCCGCACTTGGTGAAGCTCTCGACCGCCGACGGCGAGATGCTGACGACGCCGTCGGGCCAGCTCAGGGGGCGGTCGTCGGAGATGGGGGTGAGGGCGTACCAGTCGTTGGGGTGGGCGCCCTGCACGCCGGCGGCGGCCAGGCGGGCGAGCTGTCGCGCCGCACGGTGGCGGAGCCTGCGCGGCTTGGTGGGGTCGGTCACCGCGCTGCGCAGGTCGGCCACCAGCGCGGGCATGTTCAGCCAGCGGGCCCGGTCGTCGACCGTGGCCGGCTCGACCGCGCCCGGCATCAGCTCCGACAGGAACCTGGACGGACGCTCGTCGGTGTCCTCCCCGCCCACGGCGGTGACCACCAGCCTGCGCCTGGCCCTGGTGGCGGCCACGTAGAACAGCCTGCGCTCCTCGGCCAGCAGCTTGGAGACCAGCGAGGCGGCGCTGGGCTCGGCGCCCTCGGCCACCTCCACGAGGTCGTCGGCGCCCAGCATGGACCCGCGCAGGCGCAGGTCGGGCCAGACGCCCTCCTGCACGCCCGCGACGACCACGACGTCCCACTCAAGGCCCTTGGAGCGGTGGGCGGTCAGCACGCGTACGGCGTCGCCGTCGGGGGCCCGGTCGGCGAGCGTGTCGCCAGGGATCTCCTGGGCGGCCAGGTCGTCGATGAACACCTCGGGGCCCGCCATCGGCATCCGGTCGACGAACCTGGCCGCGTGGTCGAACAGCGCCACCACGGCGTCGAGGTCGCGGTCGGCCTGGGCGCCCCTGGGGCCGCTCTGCAGGCTCAGCTCGCTCCAGCGCTCGGCCAGGCCGCTGCCCTGCCAGACGGCCCACAGGAGGTCTTCCGCGGTGCCGCCCTGGCGCGCGGCCTCGCGGGCGGTGGCCAGCAGCCTGGCCACCCGCTCGGCGGGCAGCGCGACGTGGGGCTCGACGCGGGTCAGCTCACGGAGGTCTTCGACGGCGGCCACGAGCAGCTCACCGGACGAGCGCGCCTTGACCCGCGCCGCCGTCTCGTCACCCGGCGACGCCTCCTCGTCGTCCCGCTGCGGCTCGGCGGCGTTCAGTGCCTCGTTCTCGGCGATCTTGAGGGCGCGGCGCAGGCGGCGTACGCCGATCATGTCGGTGCCGCCGAGCGGCCCGGTCAGCAGCTCCTCCGCCACCCCCTCGTCGAGCTGCGACCGGTCGAGCGCCACGCGAAACATCGTGAGCAGCGGACGCACGCCGGGCTCCTGCGCGATCGGCACCTCGTCGCCCGCGATCATCGTCGGCACGCCGGCGTTTACCAGCGCCCGCCGCAGCAGCGGCACCTGCCGCCTGGCCGAGCGGACCAGCACCGCCATCCGGTGCCACGGCACCCCGTCGATCAGGTGGGCGCGGCGCAGGGTGTCGGCCACGATGGCGGCCTCCTGGCTGGTGCTGTCGGCCAGCAGCACGCGTACGTCGCCGGGGTCGGCGTCGGGCAGCGGCAGCAGGTCGCGGTGGCCGTGGCGCGGGTCGTGCCCGGGGGCGGGGGCGACCGGCAACTTGGCCGCCACCCGCCTGGACGCCTCCAGCAGGTCGGCCCCGCTCCTGCGGCACACCCGCAGCGCCAGCACCGGCGCCTCACGGCCGTCGAGGGTCGTGAAGCGCTCGGGGAACTTCATGATGGCCTGCACGTCGGCGCCCCTGAACCCGTAGATCGACTGGTCGGGGTCGCCGACCGCGACCAGGTCGCGGCCGTCGCCGGCGAGCTGGGTCAGCAGCAGCTCCTGGGCCGGGTCGGTGTCCTGGTATTCGTCCACGAAGACCACGTCGTGCGCGGCCCGCTCGCGCTCGCGCACCTCCGGGCTCGCCAGCACCGCGGTGGCGGCCCCGACCAGCTCGGCGTAGTCGTAGGTCTCCTCGGGGGCCAGGTCGAAGCGGTCCTGGTAGCGCTCGGCGAAGCGGCCCGCCGCCGCCCAGTCGGCCCGCCCGTGCAACCGGCCCAGGGCGACCAGGCGCTCGCCGTCGAGCCCGCGCTCGTTGGCCCGGGACAGGAAGTCGCGCAGCTCCTCGGCGAAGCCGCGGGTCTTGAGCGGCTCGCGCAGCGAGGCGGGCCAGTCGAGTGCGCCGCTCTCCAGCTCGCCGTGGAGCAGCCGCCGGATCTCCAGGAGCTGCTCGGGGCCGGTGAGCAGGCGCGGCGGGGCCTTACCCGCCAGCACGCGCTCGCGGCGCAGCAGCGCGTAGGCGTAGGAGTGGAAGGTCAGGGCCAGCGGGGTGCGGGTGGTGCGGCGCAGGCGGGCGGTGACGCGCCGGCGCAGCTCTTCCGCGGCCTTGCGGCTGAAGGTGAGGATGAGCACGCGCTCGGGGTCGACGCCGCGCCGCTCGATCCGGTCGACCACGCTCTCGACGATCGTGGTGGTCTTGCCCGTGCCGGGGCCCGCGAGGACGAGCAGCGGACCGCCCTCGTGCCCGACCACGGCACGCTGGTGCTCATCGAGCACAGGAGGCACAACGGGCCCACCGCTGCCTCGCCGCACCAACCGCCAGGTCTGAGCACTCACAGCACTAGATTCCACCAGACCACAGGGGTAGATCGTGCCGACTTGCCCGGTCCCCCATGGCAATCCGCCCACGCTATCGGGGCAAATATCGGATTTCATCGCGACACGCCGGGCGCTCTGTTCGCCCGCAGCGTCATGGAAGCGCACCGCCGCCCGCCGAGGAAGCCGAACCGCCGAACTGGCGTCGGCGGTTCGACGACATACGGAGAGTGCGACCTTGTAACGTTGGGTCAACAGCTCGCCCTGCGCGGAGGTCGAACGCATGCGCTGGCAGGTCCACTCCGAGAAGTCCCTCTACCGTGACCCATGGCTGGACGTACGGGTGGCCGACGTCGAGCTGCCCGACGGAAGGCATCTCGATCACCGGCTTCTCCGTACCGCGCCGGGGGCGGGAGCCGTCGTCACCGACGGTCACGACCGGGTGCTGCTGATCTGGCGGCACCGCTTCATCACCGACAGTTGGGGCTGGGAGATCCCGCTCGGGCAGGTGGATGAGGGCGAGCAGCCACGGGACGCGGCGGCGCGCGAGGTCGAGGAGGAGACCGGCTGGCGGCCGGGCCCGCTCCGCCCGCTGATGTCGATCCAGCCGAGCAGCGGCATCTCCGACAGCCTGCACCACGTCTACCGGGCCGGCTCGGCCACGCACATCGGGCCGCCGTCGGACCCCTGGGAGGCCGAGCGGGTGGAGTGGGTGCACCTCTCCCGGGTCCGCAAGCTCGTCGACAACGGCGAGATCGTCTGCGCGACGAGCATCTCGGCGCTGCTCTACGTCCTCGTCGAGGACCTTCCCGACGGGGCCGTGCCCAAGGACCAGGACGGCTACGACCCCGCCAGGACGTACGCGCTGCCCGACGACCTGCCCGAGCTGTTCTGAGCCGGGCCGCCCGCCGAGCCGTGGGTCAGGAGAAGAGGCGGTCCACCACGCGGGCCGTCGCCTTGCCGTCGTCGCGCGGCGCGAACGTGGCCCGGAAGGCGTCGTAACGGTCGGCGTGCCGCGCCGCGACCTCGTCGATCGACCGCAGCGCCTCGATCACCTGCGCCGAGGTCGACAGCAGTGGGCCGGGCGCCAGCTCGGGCAGGTCGAGGTAGAGGCCCCGCTTGGTGGAGTATTTCGCCAGGTCGTAGCCGTAGAGCACGATCGGCTTGCCGGTGCAGGCGAAGTCGAACATGACCGAGGAGTAGTCGGTCACGAGCACGTCGGCCACGAGCAGCAGGTCGGCGATGTCGGGATAAGTGGTGACGTCGCGGGCGATGTCGGGGACGGCGGGCATGGCCTGCATCGGGTGAGCGCGTACGAGGATCTCGTGGTCGGCGCCCAGCGCCTGGCGGGCCTTGGCGAGGTCGAGCTTGACCATGGCGTTCTTGCGGTCGTAGTCGCGCCACGTGGGCGCGTACAGCACCACGCGCTTGCCCTCGGCCAGCCCCAGGCGCTCGCGCACGGCCTGCGCCAGGGAGTCGCGGTCGGGCGAGTTGAGCACGTCGTTGCGCGGCAGCCCGCTCTCCAGGATCTCGCCCTTGTAGCCGAACGCCTTGCGCAGCACCGGCGTGGCCCACGGCGACTGCGACAGGAGCAGGTCCCAGCCGCGCACCTCGGCCGCCTGGCGGTGCCAGATCGGCGGGCGGGGGTCGCGGTTCATGTGGGGCTGGTCGTTGCCGATGAGCTTGGCCGGCGTGCCGTGCCACGTCTGCAGCACGACCTGGTCCTCCCTGGCGCGGAACCAGGCGGGCAGGAACGAATTGGTGACGATGTGGCGGGACCTGGCCAGGACCTCGTGGTGCTCGCGGCTGCCCGCGCGGACGACGGTCGCGCCGCCGGGCGGCACGAAGGCGCCGTCCTTGACGACCCAGATGTGCTCGCTGTCGTCGCCCCTGCGCAGCCGCTCCTCGTAGATGGCGCGCACGCTGTCGGCGTAGAGGCGGCCGTCGTTGACGACGTAGACGGTGGCCTCGCGCAGCGCCTCGGTGCGCTGGGCCGGGTAGAAGACGCGGCGCAGCACGTGGGTGCCGGCCACCCCGCGCTCGTCGTTGGGCCTGGCCTCCTCCACCGTGATCACCGGCACGTCGAAGCGGGTCGAGATCATCCGGTAGATGTGGCCGCCGAGCGTGCGCGGCTCCTCATCGAGCCCCGCCAGGGCCGAGTGGTGCATCCGCAGCGGGACGATCTCGCCTGACGGGTGGCGCAGCGACAGGTTCCAGGTGCCGGAGGCCAGCGGCACGGCCTCGCCGAAGCGTTCCATGGACGCGGGCTCGACGCGTACGGAGAACTCCTCGCCGGAGCGCTCCATCGGCAGCCCGTAGGACAGCCCCGACCGGTGCCGCAACGTGAGCGTGCGCGACCCCGGGACGTCGGGGTAGTGGCCGCGCAGCACGAGCGCCTGCCCCTCCCAGACCGCCGAGGTGATCGCCGGGCGGATGCGGTGGGCGGAGATGACGACCCGGTCGCGGCGGTCGCCGAGCACGGTGATCTCGCGGTCGCCCACGGGCGCGCGGGTCTCCACCAGGTCGGCCAGCATGACGGAGGCCGCCGGGTCGCCCTTGGGCTCGACCCAGAGCCGGCGGCCGTCCTTCTCCTGCAGCAGGGCGGGCACGGCGAGCCCGACCAGCACCTGCGTGCCACCGCCCGACGGCGTGAAGTCGGCGGCGATGCGGTGGCCGCCCAACCGGGCGTGGCCCTTGGTGACCTGGCGGCCCGGCAGGAAGATCTTCAGTTCGAGGCGCTCGCCGTCGACGGACACGCCGGTCAGCTCGGCCCTGTTGGGCTGGAGCACGACCTGCAGCGCCCGGTCGGAGGTCCAGACAGGCCGGACCCACCAGCCCGGCTTCAGCTTGAGCCCGGCGGGGCGCTCGGGACGGCCGATCGAGGAGCCGCGCAGCAGGCCCGTGGCCCGCGCGCCCCGGCTCCAGAACACGATCTCGGCCCGCCAGGTGGTGGCGTCGGGCACGGAGGGACGGTGGCGCATGCGGCGGCGTACGGCGGAGACCACCCCGCGGACCCCGGCGCGCCAGCGCAGCGGCCACGGGCTCAGCTCCGCCGTGAAACCCGACCAGTCGTAGTTGCAGCCCGGCTCGCGCGCCCCGTGGGTGGCCTCGGGCGCCAGGACACGGCGGGTGCGCATGCGGATGGGCGGCAGCCAGCGCGGCCCGCGCAGCACCACGGTCGCCCAGTTGAACCGGCGGCTGCGCACCGAGAGCCCCGCCAGATAGGCGAACCCGCTCACGCGCAGCCTGCCGTCGACCCAGACGATGTCGTCGATGTGCGTCACCGGCACCAGGTCGGCACGCCGCAGGCGGTAGAGGCCGGGCGGCAGCTCGTCGCGGAAGGGCAGGTCGGCGTACCAGCGCAGGCCCTTGCGGATGCGCTTGGACGGCTCGGCCGCCGCGGCGACCACCGTGGCGAGCGTCTCGCCCTCGACCAGCTCGCCGTCGGGACGGTGCTCGATCAGGTGGCAGACGACCCGCCGCGCGACCGGCAGGTCGCGCTTGACCCGCGCGTCGACCGCCGCGAGGTAGGGGCGAACGAGGTCGAGCAGCTCACGCCGCCGCTCCGCGCCGCGCTTGACCGCGAGCTCGATGCGCGCGCCCAGAGGGCCGCTGAGCACCTCGGTGTCGAACGCCGCGTCGCGACCGCCGGGGCCGACCGCTCGCATGACCGCATCGAGAGGCTCGCCACGGTCGCAGAGATCCTGGACAGCCTTCAGGCGGTCGGCGAGCGAATCGCCGCCCTGGCTTCGGGCTGTGACGCCGGTGGCCATAGGGGAGGACCGCCTTTCGGGCCGCCATCAGTGTTCTGCCCATGGTAATGGGAGTCACATGTCACAGAATCGCCCGTTCAGCAAAAGCGCAGGTCGGACCGGTTACTGAAAATCGCCTGAACGCCCGTCCCAGCGGGCCCGGCGCATGTCCACGCGCTCGCCGCGCAACGGGGTGCCCTCCTCGCGCCAGTGGGCCAGGCAGCGTTGCAGGTGGTCAGGGGCCGCGCAGGTGCCGTCAGCGTGTACGACGCGCCACCACGGCACGCCCCCGCCCCAGACGGACATGACCTTGCCGACCTGCCGAGGGCCGCCCTCGCCGAGGTATTCGGCGATGTCGCCGTAGGCCATGACCTGGCCGGGCGGGATGCGTTCGACGACGTCGAGCACCCGCTCGGCGAAGGGGTTCAGGGGCTCCATGCCGCCGGGCCCGCATCGATGATCTCGTCGAACTTGCCGATCTCGAACACGCCGCCTCCCGAGGTGACCTCTATCACACCGTCGCGCAGCGCGTAGACCTCACCGTCCTCGCCCACGAGCCGGGCGCCCAGCGCGGCGGACAGGCGCAGGAGCTGGGCCACCTGCCAGTCGGAGCCCGGCTCGCCGATGAGCTGGCCCCGCCAGCGCGCCACGGGGTGCGTGCCGCCCGCGTGACCGGCCACGATCTCCTCCGACTCGCGCAGCTCGAAACCGGCCGGCGCGATGGCTCTCGCCAACTCCGCGAAGGCGAGCGGTGACTCCCGCACCACCCGCAGCTCGTATCCCATGACGGGGGACCATAGCGGATCTTCTCCCCAAGGGGGAACCTCTTCGCTGTCTTGCCGTTATGCCTGGTCCCTGCGCTGGTTGAGGACGATGATGGCGCCGCAGAACATGGTCAGCGCCACGAGCACGCCGCCTCCGTACAGCCACAGCCGCAGCGGGTCGGCGCCTGGCCGGGTCGGCACGGGTGAGTTCTCGCCCTGTCCGAAGTGCTCGGTTCCGGGCGTGACGCTGCGCTTGGCGCCGGTGAGCCGCTCGGCGGCGTTCAGCGCGGCGGCGGCGTCCACCACCCCGAAGCCGGTCTGGTCGTCGTAGCCGGTGGCGGGCCGTCCCCTGGCGCTGGCGGACAGGGCCTGGGCGACCTGCTCGGGCGGCAGGGCCGGGTAGCGCGCCTTGACGAGCGCGGCCACCCCGGCCACGAGCGCGGCGGCCGAGCTGGTGCCCTGCGACAGCTCGTAGCCGCTGCCGCGCTTGACCACGGGCACGTCCACGCCGGGCGCGGAGACCAGTACGGACAGGTTGTCGCTGCTGAACGTGGCCCGCTTGCCCTGCTTGTCGGTCGCCGCCACGCCGATCACCCCGGGGTAGCCGGCCGGGAAGCTCCAGTAGGAGGTGCCCTTGTCCTTGGCGTACTGGGTCTGGCCGTCGTTGCCCACGGCGGCGACCAGGACGACGCCCTTGCCGAGGGCGTAGGAGACGGCCTCGCGCTCCGACCTGAGCGGGCCGTAGGAGCCGATCGACATGCTGACGACTTGGGCGCCGTGGTTGGCGGCGTAGCGCAGGGCGCGGGCGAGCGGGCTCTCTGCCGCGTCGTCGCCCACCGGGGGCGGGACGCCCACGCCGGGCTCCTCGTCGATGACCATGGGCAGCGACAGGATGCGCGCGCCGGGCGCGACGCCGGTGAAGCCGTCGCCCTCGCCGGAGCCCGCGATGAGGCCCGCCATGGCGGTGCCGTGCCTGCCCGGCGGCAGCTCACGGGTGACGGTGCCCGAGGTCATGTCGGGGCCGGCGGTGACGCGGCCCTTCAGCTCCTTGACCGCGCCGTCCACGGCGCTGTCGACGACGGCGACCGTGACGCCCTCGCCCTTGGTGACCGACCACGCCTGCTCGATGTTGAGCGCGTCGAGCACCCACTGCTGCTGGTCCCTGACGGGGTCGGCGGCGGTGCCCGTGAAGGCGAGCAGCGCTGCCGTGATCGCGCGTACGGCGGTCAGCACACGTTCCCCTGGGTACAGGGCGGCACCTTCGGCGGGTCCGCCAGGAAGTAGGCGATCTGGTTGCCGACGGACTTGGCGGCCGGCCACAGCTCACTGTGCAGGATCTCCTCCGGCGGGACCGCGGCCCTGGTCCGCCCGTCGGCGTAGCCCGCCGTCGAGAACACCAGGTAAGGCCCCGCGCCCACCCAGCCGGTGCGCTGGCGCTGGTCGGGACCGAACCGCTCGCTGACCGTGCCGGGGAAGGCGACCGGCAGCACGCCCACGCGGTCGTCCTGGGTGAGCTCCTCGCCGGCCGACACCCTGGACTCCTCGTCCTTCAGCACGGCCACGCCGACCGTGATGACGAAGGCGGCGGTCTGGTCGACGTACGTGGCCCGCAGCATCGTCACGCAGCCGTGGCTGTCCAGCACCCCGGCCACGGAGGCGTCCACGCCCTTGCCGCAGTCGGTCTCGGGGGCGATGCCGACGCGCCTGGCGTACTGCTGGGCGCGGTCGAGCCCGAGGTATTTCACCTCGTCAGGAAAGACCCCGGTGACGGGCCAGGCCTGCCAGCGACGGGCGATCTCCTCGTCCTTGTACCGGTTCTGCTCGGCGGGGGTCAGCGGGCGCGAACGGGTCTCGGTGAACAGGCCGACCGTGCCGAACAGGACGACGACCGCCGACACGGCGACGATGACGCCGAGCAGCGCCACGAACATCCGCCGGTAACGGACGCCCTGCTGGAGAGCGACCTGCTCGGCCCGCTCCTTGGCGGCCGTGCGCCCGCGGGAGTTCGCCCCCGGCCAGGAGGGCACCCGTGAGCGGCGACCGGTGCCGGCGCCGAGCGGGTTCCGCCGGCCCTCCGGGGGCTCTCCCCCGGCGCGCGGTAGCCCTGTGGTCGACCTACGTCCCCTCACCACCGCCTCGTTCCCGTATTCGCGCTGTGTCTATTTCGTCCCCCTTGGGGGGCGGATCATGCGTCTTGCGAGATGTGTGCCCTACGTACGCGCCTGACCAGGACGAAGATGACGGCCAGGGACGCGAGCGCTCCGATCGCAGCCGCGGCGGCGACGGCCGCGGAGACCATGACGTGCCGCTCGTCCCTGACGACCACGTCGACCGGGCCCGCCTGGCCGCCCGCCAGCGGCAGCGCCGGGTCCTGCGCCTCGTCGCCGCCCGCGGCCTCGGTGTGACCGGCCAGCCGGGACGCCTGGGTCAGCGCCCTGGCGGCGTTGACGACGCCGAAGCCGGTGGCGGTGTCGTAGCCGCCCGGGGGCCGGTCGACGGCGCTGTCGGCCATGGCCCGCGCCACCAGCGGCGGCGACATGTCCGGATATCTAGCCTTAATGAGGGCGGCGATGCCCGACACCAGCGCGGTCGCCTGGGACGTGCCCCTGCCGACCCAGTACTCGTCGCCAGGCCCCGCGCCCATGATGTCCACGCCGGGCGCGGCCACCAGCACCGAGGAGTTCCAGTTGGAGAACGTGGCCCGCCGCAACCGCCGGTCGGTCGCCCCGACCGAGACCACGCCGGGGAAGGCGGCCGGGTAGGAGTAGGGCGCGTAGTCGCCGACGATCTTCCTGTCGCCCTCGTTGCCCGCGGCGGCGACCAGCACGACGCCCTTGGAGATGGCGTAGCGGATGGCCGCCCGCTCCTCCCGGGTCGCCAGCTCCTTGGAGATCGACATGTTGATCACGTCCGCCCCCTCGTCCACCGCGTAGCGGATGCCTCGGGCCACCACGTTCTCGAAGCGCTCGGCCGAGTTGAACTCCCGGAAACCCGGCTCCTCGTCCTCAAGGATGACCCTTACCGACAGTACGTCCGCTTCGGGCGCGACGCCGATGATCCCCCGTTTTCCCTGGGGCCCGTGCCCGTGCCCGGCGATCAGCGAGGCCATGTACGTGCCGTGCAGCCTGCTCGGAGTCACCCCCGGCGGGTTGGCGCCCTCGGTGAAGTCGCGGCCCACGCGTACCGAGCCGACGAGGTCGCGGTGACGCGGGTCGACGCCCGAGTCGAGCACGGCCACCGTCACCCCTGCGCCCTTGCTGACGCGCCACGCCTGGGTCAGGGCCAGCGTCTTGATCACCGCCTCCTGCCCGCCCCGTACGTCGTCGGCGTCCGCAGGAGGCGCGGTGAACAGCAGCGCGACGGCCACCGCGCCCACCACACCGCGTCTCAGCACGATCCTGCTCCTGCCCCCGCTCAGCACCGCCACTCCTGGGAGGCGCAGTCGGGCATGGCGGGCGCGCTCAGATCGGTCAGCACGCGCTCGGAGATCTCGGTGGCGAAGGCGAAGATGGTCGGGCGCGGCTCGCCCGTCCCCGCGGGCCGTCCTTCCACCTGTCCGGCCGTGGTGAGCACCAGGTACGGCCCCGCCTGCCGCACCGAACCGGCCTGCCGCACCGCGGGCGTGAACCGGTCGGCCACCGTGCCGCTGAAGGCCAGCGGGCGCAGGCCGGGCGACGGTTTGCCGGTGTCGTCGAAGGCGGACTTGGCGCGTACGGCGCCCGGCTCGTCACGCAACGCCACCACGCCGATCGTGACCAGCACCCCGCGCAGCGCGTCGATGTACGTGGCCCGCAGCACACCCCGGCAACCCGCCCTGCGCAGGGCCGCGACCGCCTTGGGGTCCACCGAGTCGCCGCCGCAGCCGGTGTCGGGGGAGATGCCGATCCGCTTGGCACGTTCCTGGCCGCCCTGCTCGGCGGAGTACGTCAGCGTGGCGGGGAAGATGCGGCCGGTGGGCCAGGTGCGCCAGCGCTCGGCCACCTCGCGCCGGGCGGCGGCGTGCAGCTCGGCCGTCGTGGGCCCGCGGGTCAGCTCGGTGCCCGCCGTGCTGCCCGCCACTCCGGCGGCCACCGCGCAGATCAGCGTCAGCGCGGAGGCCACCACGAGCGTGGGCCATGGGCGGGCGGAGTTCACCCCACCGACTTTAATAGGGGCGTCCGGGGAACATCCCCAGAAACCCCTAGTAGCTGGGCAGGCTGGGGTCCACGGTCTTGACCCAGCTCAGCACTCCGCCGCCGACGTGGACGGCGTCGGAGAAGCCGGCGTTCTTGACGATCGCGAGCGCCTCGGCCGAGCGCGCGCCCGACTTGCAGTGGAGCACGATCTTCTTGTCCTGCGGCAGCCGCTCCAGGGCCGAGCCGTTGAGGAACTCGCCCTTCGGGATCAGCGTGGCGCCGGGGATGGAGACGATCTCGTACTCGTTGGGCTCGCGGACGTCGACGACGTAGATGCTGTCGCCGCGGTCCATCATGCCCTTGAGCTCCTTCGCGGTGATGGTGGAGCCGCTGGCGGCCTCGGCGGCCTCATCCGAGATCGCGCCGCAGAACGCCTCGTAGTCTTCGAGGAGCTGCGTGACGGTCGGGTTTTTGCCGCACAGCACGCACTCGGGGTCTTTGCGGACCTTGACGTCGCGGTACTTCATCTCCAGGGCGTCGTAGATCATCAGCCGGCCGACCAGCGGGTCGCCGATGCCGGTCAGCAGCTTGATGGCCTCGTTGACCTGGATCGAGCCGATCGACGCGCACAGCACGCCCAGCACGCCGCCCTCGGCGCACGACGGCACCATGCCGGGGGGCGGGGGCTCGGGGTAGAGGCAGCGGTAGCACGGCCCGTGCTCGGCCCAGAACACGCTGGCCTGGCCGTCGAACCGGTAGATCGACCCCCAGACGTACGGCTTGCCGAGCAGCACCGCCGCGTCGTTCACCATGTAACGCGTGGCGAAGTTGTCGGTGCCGTCGACGATGAGGTCGTAACCGGAGAAGATCTCCATGACGTTGTCGGTCGTCAGCGCCGTGTTGTGGATCA
This sequence comes from Nonomuraea antimicrobica, assembly GCF_039536965.1. NCBI lineage: Bacteria > Bacillati > Actinomycetota > Actinomycetes > Streptosporangiales > Streptosporangiaceae > Nonomuraea > Nonomuraea antimicrobica. Next base: position 51,067 of record NZ_BAAAZP010000099.1, read on the forward strand.
CGACGTCGACCAACGGGTTGATCTCGCGTACCGAGGCGGCGGCGCTCTCGGCCTTCAGCCTGCCCACGTCGGACTGGCCGTGGATGATCTGGCGCTGCAGGTTGGACTCATCGACCACGTCGAAGTCGATGATGCCGAGGGTGCCGACGCCCGCCGCCGCGAGGTACATCAGCGCGGGCGAGCCCAGGCCCCCGGCGCCCACACACAGCACCTTGGCGTTCTTCAGCCGCTTCTGCCCCGCCATGCCCACGTCGGGAATGATCAGGTGGCGTGAGTAGCGGCGCACTTCGTCGACGGTCAGCTCATCGGCCGGCTCGACCAGCGGTGGCAACGACACTTTCTACGCTCCCGTTTCCAGGGGGTCTCATCCTTGAGTGAAACCTAGCCGGGCAGTGGGGCATTCCCCAATCGCGTCTCACCGATCAGACGGCGTGCCTCGGCCGCCACGACCTGCGGCATCTCCATCATCGCGACGTGCCCCGCCGTCGGCAGCAGCACGAGCCTGACCTGCCGGAACGTACGGTACGCCTTTCTGGCCATGGCCGGGCGGACCAGGCGGTCGTGGCGCCCGTGGATGATGAGGGTGCTCGCCTCGACCTTGGCCGCCTGGTGCCAGAGGGTGTCCTCACCGCGGCGGAAATACTCCGACACGATGCCGCGGGTCGAGCCGACCATGGCCTCGCCCTCGTAGGGCAGGTCGTCGCGCCTGCGCTGCTCCTCGATGGCGTCGCGCAGGCGCTGGGGGTGCACGGTCTGCGCGTCGGCCCAGACCATGGCCATGGACGCGGTGATGCGCTGCTCGGCGGGCACCAGGCGGATCCGGGCCGCCACCCATTCGCCCAGCCTCGGCAGCGCGGCGGCGGCCACCCGGACGGGGCCCAGCCTGGGCAGCAGGTCGGGCAGGGCCGGAGAGATGAGCGTGAGCGAGCGCACCAGGTCGGGGCGGGTGGCGGCGACCCTGACGGCGATCGCGCCGCCGAGCGAGTTGCCGAACAGGTGCGCCGGCCCCGTGTGCTCCAGCAGGCCGATCACGGCCTTGGAGTGCGCGGCGACGGAGTAGTCGCCGTCGGCGGGAACGGGCGAGAAGCCGGAGCCCGGCAGGTCGATGGCGTGGCCGGTGACCGTGTCCTGCAACTCGCCCATGAGGTCGGTCCAGTTGGTGGCCGCCCCGGTCAGCCCGTGGACGAAGACCGCCTGCTCGGCGGGGCCCCGCTTGGGCGTGGATCGGACGTGGACCGAGCCGACCATGCGTCCCGGCCAGTGAGGGATCGGTTCAGCGATCATGGTGCTCCCCCTCGCTCCTCGAACGCCCACTTCCCCGTTCTCCAACATAGCCAGCGCCGTAGGGGTGGCTCTGAATTCCGTACAGGGGTGGTTATTTGCCTGTTTTCCCTGACAGAAGGATAGATACCTCTCCGAACTCGGCTCGACGCGCGCCCCCTCATCCGCCGCGCGGCGGCCTCCGGGGGAGAGCGGCCTTCGGGAGTCGCGAGCGGACCGGCGGGACGGAGATCGAGCGCAAAGGCCGCCCCTCCCGCAGCCTCCGCCACTCCTCACGCCTCTCGCTCCCACCACTCCGGCTGCTCCGGCCGCTCCGGTGCGACCCCTGCCCGGCGAGCCCGCGGGAGGCCGGGACGGTGGCTTGCCGTGGGAGATCAGGGGCTCGCCACCGGGGGTCTTGCGAGGCCGCTAACAAGCGGACATATCCGGATTTTTCAACCCAAAGAAATCTAGTCGATCTGATGACACGCCAACGGTGCGGCAAAAGCTCCCGCGCGCCGTTTACAGCCCGCACCCTCGGAAAGCATCACGGTACCCAACGTGACGTCAAGGACACTCACCGTTACCAGCAGAGGAACGTCCGACGCACGTCACCGACGGGGACAGCACAACACGGCAGGCAGTCAGTTCCTCAGGAGGCGGCTCACGCCGCTCTCCCACGCCGACGGCCGCCGCCACACCCGAAGCGACGCATCGCACCGCGAGCGCCGGCACGCGTCACCGTCACGGCGAACACGGCCGGACCCGGCGGTACGAGCAGCTTTTCCGGACCGGCGGCAGGGCATTTTCCTCCGCTCGCCGATTTTCGCATCCCGGGTCGATACCGCATGCACATTGACGTCGCCACCGGCGTACCTGTCCGGCGGCGAAGCGCGCGAAACCCCACCACCGCCCCCTCGGGCGCAGCTCCATTTGCTGCGCAATCGGACATATCCTCTCATTTCATTTGATAAATGTTTAATGGGAGCAATAAGATTGTTAATGTAGAGCAAAATGGAGTCGCATCTGTTTGCCCGACCATCCCCCCGGAAATGACGTTCAGCGGATGGACCTTCAGTAGCCGTCCAAGATCCGTTTCCTCGTAATCTGGAAACGCCGATAACGGGGCAATCGATCCTTTAGGGGGAAAAGACAATGCCCATGCTCAAGAGTGTTATCGCAGGCTTCGCCATCAGCACGGCGCTGACCGGCGGCATGGTGGCCGCGGCCCCGGCCAGCGCCACCACCCCGGTCAAGACCGCCACGCCCGTCATCACGAGCGACGACTTCGGCGACGGCGGCGACTTCGACGGCGGCTTCGACGGCGGCTTCGGCGGCTTCAACGACGGCGGCTTCGGCGGCTTCAACGATGGCGGCTTCAACGACGGCATCGGCTTTGGCCGGGGTGACGGCTTCGGCTTCGGCGGCAACCGGCAGTGCCGGCGCGGCGGCGGCGGCTGGGGTCGTCGTCACGGCGAGATCTGCGTCGTGGTCCGCAACCGCAACCACAACGACAACACGCCCCGCGAGCACCACCGCCACATCCGTCACCACCGCCACAACGACCGTCACCACCACCACCACAACCACCACAACCACCGGTAACTTGATCACGCATTTGATGGTGCAGGGAGTTCTTGAGGGCGGTCCGCTTTTCGCTCGCGGTTCGACCTGAGGTTTATTTCTCCTCGTCTCCAGGGCAATTCTGGTGAGGGCTCTCCCGGCAACTGCCGGGGAGCCCTCACTTCGTCGTTTCCCCGGCCGATCCCGTGTCGGGTTTTCGCGCTTGCCGACCCGACATTCGGGCCCTTATCCGGTGGCCCTCATGCGCCATGCCATAAGAATGTCTTGTGTCCGGCAAAACTGGACAATACTTGTTAGTTGGGCTTTGTGCGGGAATATCCCTTGTGTGGATGAATTGCTAGTCGTCATCCACAAACGGGGCAATCGATCCTTTAGGGGGAAACCGCAATGCCCAAGATCAAGAGTGTAATCGCAGGTCTCGCCTTCAGCACCGCACTGACCGGTGGTGCGGTCGCCGCAGGCGCCGCCACCACCACCGCCAGCGCAAGCGCAGCAACCCAGATCGGCGCCGGGACGTCCTTCGTCGCCGGACACGGCTGCTGGGGTACGCGTCGCTGCGGCGGCGGCTGGGGCTGGGGCCGCGGCAACCGGCACCACGGTGTCGGCCGGATCCGCATCATCATCATCAACGAGAACCACAACAACAACCGCCACGACAACCGGCACGACTTCCGCGACCGGCACGACTTCCGCAACCACGAGCGTGACTTCCACCACGATCGTGACGGATGGTAGAAGCTCCAGGCTGACGAGTCCGCCAACGCGATGAACTCCAGCCGTACTCACTGAGTGCCCGTGTTCACGGGGAAAGCGACGTCCGTCCTCCACGCCGAGGACGGACGTCCGCCCACCGGACACGGGCACTCAGCCTGTTTCATCCACCCCCATGACACCCCCACTCGAAGCCCTCACAGAACCTCGCCCCCACCCCCACTCGAACCCCCCACAGAGCCTCGCTCCCCACCTCCACCTCGAACGCCGTGCTCCCCTGCCCGCCCCCGTGGCACCGCAGTCGCCACCAGCAGCGCTTCGCCTCGGTACCCACCTGCTCGAACTCGGCCTCCCGCAAGGCGACGGCCCAACCGCTCAGTCGGGGTAGCCCTTCACCGGCCTGCCCTCACCGCCCGTCGCCCACGACCGGCCCGCACGCCCACACCGCCACCCACCACCGCCGATCGGCCGCCGCCGCCTTGGCCCTGCGCCCCCAAGCCCCACCGCTCCCCCGCTCGATCCCGGCTCCCCCGCCAGGACCCGGATAGAGGGACAGAGCCGCTGACAAGACCCGCCACTCCCCGCANNNNCGCACCCCGGACCCCGGACCCCGCGCCCCGTTGCGCCCGACCGGCGAGCCTGCCGCCACGTGCGGCGACGTGCCACAGAGCCGTCCATCCCCGGGCACGCAAAAACATCGAGTGCCCGTATTCGTTCGGTGGCGTAACGCCCGTCCTCGATGAGGGTGACGGACGCCGGCCCCGTGAATACGGGCACTCGACGCGTGTGCCTGGGGTCATCGCCGGATGGGCTCGTCAGCCCTGGCGGACTCCTCTCGTGCGCGGCGCATGCACCGCGCGCTCAGACAGCAGCGAACGACTTACCACTCGTCGTGGTCGTGGTCGTGGTCGTGGCGGTGGTGACGGAAGTCACGGTCGTGGTGACGGAAGCGGTGGTCGTTCCGGTTGTTGTTGATGTTGTTGTTGTGGACGATGACCCGGACCCGGTTGTTGTGCCGGTGCCCGCGGTTCCACCCCCAGCCACGGCCGCAGCGACGCCAGCCCCAGCAGTTCCCCGCGAGGACGGACGTACCGGCGCCGATCTGGGTGGCGGCGCTGGCGGCGGTGGTAGTAGCAGCACCGACCGCGACCAGGCCACCCGTCAGCGCGGTGCTGATGGTGAGGCCGGCAACAACAGTCTTGAGCTTGGGCATTGCGGTTTCCCCCTAAAGGATCGATTGCCCCGTTCGCGGATGATAACTAGCGATTCATCCGCACTATGGATATATCCCACCCAGAGAGCAACTAACGAGCATTGTCCGATTTTGCCCTATATTGGAAAGCCATTCCTCGCACCAGACTCCGGCCGTCGCCGAATGCCACAAACAACGAAGCGAGGGCCCCCGGCCTGCGCCGGAAGAGCCCTCGCTGAGTATTTGCCATGAAGACGCGGAGAGGAAGAATCCCCCACGCCGTCGATAACGGCGATGTCATCGAACGGTGTCCGTGCCCTCCGCCGGGTCGTGGTGGTCATGGTGGTGGTGGTCACGGTGGTGGTGGTTGCGGCGCTCGATGTTACGGAAATCGTGGAAACGGTGGTCGCGGTTACGGTTGATGTTGTCGTTGAAGACGTGCACCCTCACCCGCTGGTTGTGGTGCCGACGCCCCCAGCCGCCGCCGCAGCGACGCGAGCCCCAGCAGCCGGGCCCGGCGACGAAGGACGTGCCGGCGCCGACCTGGGTGGCGGCGCTGGCGGCGGTGGTCGTGGCACCGACCGCGACCGCACCACCGGTCAGCGCGGTGCCGACGGCGAGACCTGCGATAACACTCTTGAGCTTGGGCATTGCGTTTTCCCCCTAAAGGATCGATTGCCCCGTTATCGACGTTTCCGGATTACTCAGGAAACAGCCTTGGATGGCCCCCGAAGAGTCATCCACGAAGTGTCATTTCCGGCGGATCGACGGGCAAACAGCTACGACTCCATTTTGCTCTGCATTAACAATCTTATTGCTTGCATTAAACATTTATCCAATGAAATGGCACGAATTATCCTGATATGTCCTTTTTGGTCGCTCGGCACGGGCACCCCGCCCCCGCAGCGACGACAGAATCGGCCCGGCGGCCCTCGTTTCCACGAGCGGACGGGAGAGCAGGCCGAGAATGATTTACCGGGGCGCACAGGCCCCCGACGGCGACGGCCCGCACCACGCCAACGCGAACCCCATAGATCGTCCCGGCACCGGGCACGACGAACCCGCTGCCACCATCGGCCGTACGCCCACGCGCGCACACCCGGCCGGGCCATCGGCGTGCGAGGCGGACGAAGGGCACGACGAGGTGTGTCGGCGGCGCCCGGGAAACGGCTCGGCGGCCGC
>NZ_BAAAZP010000099.1:57036-68350 GCF_039536965.1 Nonomuraea antimicrobica
GAGCCCCTACGGGGCCATCAGGAGGAAACCCCTACGCGGACTTGCGCGTCTTACGCTTGGCCGGGGCCTTCTCCTCGGCCTTGGCCGGCTCCTTCTCGGACTCCTCCGCTGCTTCCTTGGAGGTGTCCTTGGCGGACTTCCCCGCAGCCCTCTTCGGCCTGGCCGGTTCGCCGCCGCCCGCGCGCTCGCGCTTGGCCGCCTCGACGCTGGCCCTCAGCGCGGCCATCAGGTCCACGGCGGGCTTGGCCACTTCCTCCTCGCGGGCCGCGATGACCTCCTTGCCCGCCACCTTCGCCTCGATCACCTGCTGCAACGCCTCGCGGTAGGCGTCGCGGTACTCGCTCGGGTCGAAGTCCGACTCCATGGTGGTGATCAAGGACTCGGCCATCTTGAGCTCCTGGGCGCGTACTTCGATGTCCTCGTCGAGGAAGGCGAAGTCGGGCCTGCGGATCTCGTCCGGCCAGAGCATGGTCTCCAGGACGAAGACGCCGTCCCTGACCCGCAGCGTCGCCAGCGACTCGCGCTGGCGCAGGGCGACCTTGACGACCGCCACCTGACCCGAGCTCTCCAGGGCGTTGCGCAGCAGCACGTACGGCTTCGCCCCCTGCGCGTCGGGCTCCAGGTAGTAGGACTTGGCGAAGTAGATGGGGTCGATCTGCTCGGCGGGAGTGAACTGCAGCACGTCGATCCGGCGCGACGTGCTCAGCGGCAGGTCCTCGAAGTCCTCGTCGGTGAGCACGACGATCTCGCCCGAGGCAAGTTCGTAGCCCTTGGCGATGTCGGAGTACGGCACCTCTTCGCCGTCCTGCGTGCACACCCGCTTGTAGCGGATTCTGCCGCCGTCCGCGCGGTGGACCTGGTGGAACGTGACGTCCTTCTGCTCGGTCGCGGAGTAGAGCTTGACGGGGATGGTGACCAGCCCAAAAGAGATCGCACCTTTCCAGATGCTGCGCATGGTCACTCCTCAGCTCTCAACTGCACACCAATGGGCACATACCCGTCATGGGGCAACCAATGCCATACCCCATCGAACCGATGCTGGCCGTAGCGGGGGAACTACCCTCCGACCGCGACCGGTACGGTCTCGAGGTCAAGTGGGACGGCATCCGCGCCCTCCTCCATCTTGACGGGGGGATGAGAGTGACGGGGAGACACGGAGTGGAGTACACCCGTCGTTATCCGGAAATTTCGGGTTTTGGGGTTAAGAGCGCGATCATCGACGGCGAGGTCGTGGTCCTCGATCCCCAGGGCCGTCCCAGCTTCGAACGGCTCCAGCACCGCATGCACCTGACCGACCCTGAACCGGCCGTGCTGAAGCTGTACCCGATCACGTACCTGCCGTTCGACCTGCTCTACCTCGACGGCCTACCGCTGTTCGACCTGTCCTACCGCGACCGCCGGGCGCTGCTCGACGAGCTGGACATCGGCGCGCCCCCGTACTTCCCCGGCGACTCCGACCTGCTCGCCGCCACCTACGAGCAGGGCCTCGAAGGCGTGGTCGCCAAGCGGCTCGACTCCCCTTACCGGGCGGGCACGCGCTCCCCCTGGTGGATCAAGGTCAAGAACCTGTCCACGAGGGAGGTCGTGATCGGCGGCTGGAAGCCCGGCAAGGGACGGCGCGCGGGCGGGATCGGCTCGCTGGTCATGGGGGTGTTCACGGACGAGGGCCTGACGTACGTCGGGCACGTCGGCACCGGGTTCACCGACACCGTGCTGGAGGCGCTCCACGAGACCCTGCTGCCGCTGGAGATCCCGCGCAGCCCGTTCGCGAACGAGGTCCCGTGGCGCAACCGCTGGGTCAGGCCGGAGCTGGTCGGGGAGGTGGCCTACACGATGTGGACCGGCGAGCAGCGCCTGCGCCACCCTGTGTGGCGTGGCCTGCGCCCCGACAAACTCCCCTCGGAGGTGACGCGATGAAGGTGCCGATGAAGGTGCCGGTGAAGGTGGACGGGCGAGACCTGACCCTGAGCAACCTGGACAAGGTCCTCTATCCCGACTTCGGCTTCACCAAGGCCGAGGTCATCGACTACTACAGCCGCGTCGCGCCCGTGCTGCTGCCGCACCTGCGCGGCCGGCCCCTGACCGTCAAGCGTTACCCCAACGGCGTCGCCGCCCAGTTCTTCTTCGAGAAGAACGCCCCCGACCACACGCCCGGCTGGGTCCGGCGCGTCAGCCTGCCCGTACCCGGCAGCACCAAGAACCGCGAGACCATCGACTTCGCCGTCGTGGACGACCTGCCCACGCTCGTCTACTACGCCAACCTCGCCGCACTCGAACTGCACGTCCCCCAGTGGCGGGTGGACGACGACGGCCGCGCGCTGCCGCCCGACACGCTCGTCTTCGACCTCGACCCCGGGCCGCCTGCGACGATCGTCGAGTGCACGCGGGTGGCGCTCATGCTGCGCGAGGCGCTGGAGAGCGAGGGTCTCGTGGCCCGGCCGAAGACCAGCGGCAGCAAGGGCATGCAGCTCTACGCGGACTGGGACGGCCGCGAAGAGCCCTCCGCGTACGCCAGGAGGCTGGCCCGGCGCCTGGAGAAGGAGCACCCCCGGCAGGTCGTCAGCGTGATGGCGAAGAAGGCGCGGGCTGGCAAGGTGTTCATCGACTGGAGCCAGAACAACCCGGCCAAGACCACCGTGGCGCCCTACTCGCTGCGGGCCGGGCAGCGGCCCACGGTCTCCACCCCGCTGACGTGGGCGGAGGTCGAGGGCTGCGAACACGCCGAAGACCTGGTGTTCACCGCGCCCGACGTACTCGCCAGAGTGGAGAAGCGCGGCGACCTTTTCGGCCGGGCGTAGGCTGGTTCCGTCCGCACTGAGAGGGGGCCGAAGATGTCGGAGATGGACATTCGCGGGGACGAGAGCCCTTACCTCGAAGACGAGGAGGAGCTGTCGATCGAGACGCCCGAGGCCGACGCCGCCGAGCAGCACAGGGAGCTGCTCCAGAGCGTGGGGCGACTGCGCCGCGAACTTCCGCTTGACGTCGACCCGGCCGACGGGGCCGACCAGGACCGCGTGGTCGATCTCGACGACGAGGACTACCGCTGAGCCGGCCCGGCGGCTCCGACCTGCGCGAAGGAGGCCCATCGCAGACGGCCGTCGCCACGGCGCGGCCCGCCCGTCGGCCTGCCCGCACGTAGGATGTCCGCACCGTTCGCCGAGAAACCAATGGAGACCCGCGTGACCGCAACCCCGGACGCCAAGCCCCGGGGCACCCGGCTGCCCCGCCTGGCCCGACGCCGGCAGCTCCTGAGCGCCGCGCAGGAAGTGTTCGTGGAGAACGGCTATCACGCGGCCGCCATGGACGAGATCGCCGACCGGGCCGGGGTGAGCAAACCGGTGCTCTACCAGCACTTCCCCGGCAAGCTAGAGCTCTATCTGGCGCTGCTCGACCTGCACGTCGACGACATGGTCAACCGCTGCAAGGAGGCGCTGGCCTCCACGCACGAGAACAAGCTGCGCGTGCAGGCCACGTTCAGCGCGTTCTTCGACTTCGTCTCCAGCCAGGGCGAGGCGTTCCGGCTGGTCTTCGAGTCCGATCTGCGTAACGTCGCGCCGGTGCGGCAGCGGGTGGAGCGTTCGCTGCGCGAGTGCGCGGAGATGGTCAGCGAGCTGATCCAGGAGGACACCGGGTGCACCAGTGACGAGGCGCACCTGCTCGGCGTCGGGCTGGTGGGCATGGCGGAGGTGAGCGCCCGCTACTGGGTCACCACGAACGGCTCGATCCCCAAGGATGCGGCCGAGCAGCTCATGGCCCGGCTCGCCTGGCGGGGCATCAGCGGTTTTCCGCGTACGGCTTAACCCGTTCGCTGGGCGCGATCAGCCGCGTCCTCCAGGGGTCCGAGCGGCCACGATGGGATTGAGCCAGCCCCGTCGACTAAGGAGCCACGATGGAAATCAAGATCGGCGTACGCTCCGTACACCGCGAACTCGTTGTCGAGACCGACCTCTCCGCCGAGCAGGTCGAAGAGGAGATCAGAAACGCCCTGTCGGTCGACCGCGGCGGCGTGTTCGCGCTGACCGACGTCAAGGGCAGGCGGATCGTGGTGCCGGTGGCCGCGCTCGGGTTCATCGAGATCGGCGAGGACGAGGCCCGGCCGGTCGGCTTCGGCGGCACGCTCTAGCCGCTCACCGGCCAGTTCACCAGCCACTTCGTCGGCCGGTTCATCGGCCGCCGCATCGACGGGGCACGGCTCACGGGCCGCACCCCGTCGCCAGCCCGCCCGGCCTCAGCCCCGGGCGGGCGCTCTGCCGAGCTGACAACCACGTGGCCGCCGGGGCCGCGGAGCGCATTCCCGCCCCGGCTCGGCGGCCGGACAACCCGCGCCCTCCCGTCGCAACACGGCACGCGGGGTCCAGCGATTCGGCCTGCATCTGGTCAAGGAACTGCCGTAGCGGCGCGAGGCCCTCATGTCCGCACGGTACAGCCCACGCCGCCCGCGCGCCCCCCGATACGCCAGACCGACCCCACCACCCGACCCGCCAGACCGGCCCCACCACCCGAAGCGGCTTCACCGCCCGACCCGCCAGACCGACGCCACCGCCCAGAGCGGCCTCACCACCCGACGCCAGATCGACGCCATCGCCCAGAGCGGCCTCACCGCCCGACCCGGCAGAGCGGCCCCACCACCCGGCAGAGCAATCTGCCGGACACACCCGGCCGACCGATCTGTCGCGCGCGGCAGGGCCACCGGGGGCGTCAGAGGCCCATCGCGGCCATGCGTTTGTTGTGGGCCTCGGTCAGTTTCGCGAACAGCCGGGAAATGTCGGTCTGCCCCTCCCCCAGCGACTCCATCAGCAACAACGCCAGGTCGGGCCGCACCGAGGCGACCTGCTGCCCCTGGCTGAGCGCCTCGCCGACCAGCCGCCGCGCCCACAGCGCCAGCTTCCCCGCGGCCGTCGGCTGGGCCTCGATGCCCGCCCTGACCTGCTCGACCGCGAACTTCGAACGCTCCTCGTCCACCAGCACCTCATCGACGAGCTTGACGATCGAGGGATCGAGGTGCCGGGCCGCCTCACGGTAGAAGTCGAGCGCGATGCCGTCACCCACGTACGTCTTGACCAGCGCCTGCAGCCAGTCGGCCGGCCGGGTCTGGCCGTGCCAGGCGTCCAGCGCGGACACGAACGGCGCCATCGCCCCGTCGGGATCGGCCCCCAGCTCGGTCAGCCGGTCGCGCAGGAGGCGGAAGTGGGCGTACTCGGTGATGGCCAGTTCGCTCAGCGCCGCGCGGTCGGCGAGCGAGGGCGCCAGCGTGGCCGCGTCCTCGGTCATGCGCGCGTACGCGCTGAGCTCCGCGTAGGCCAGCACACCGAGCAGGTCGACGACTCCAGGAGACTCCTTCATGGAAGGCAGCGTACTTCGGCGAATCTTCCGGAACATACGCAAGCTCGGCCAGCGTTGTGGTATCGAGTACACTGCTCTGTGAAAGTGCGACCGCACTGTGTAAATTCGGGGGAATCCCCCGATTACCCCCCGATTCCCCGGGTTCGCGGTCGCTAATGACGCGAGAGGGCTGGCTCTACCGCGAGGACCCACGACACGGGGCTGCATTCCGCCCGTCGGTCCCGACAGGCCCGCCTTCATTTGAGACTGAGGCAGGCCACGCTGACGACTTTCCGAGACCTCGGAGTCACACCAGAGATCGCCGATGCCCTTGAGACCGAGGGCATCGTCACACCGTTCCCCATCCAGGAGATGGCTCTTCCGCTCGCCCTGACCGGCCAAGACCTGATCGGCCAGGCGCGCACCGGTACGGGCAAGACCTACGCGTTCGGCATCGCGATGCTGCAGAGCATCGGCAAGCCGCGCAAGAACCGCAAGAAGCCCCGCGGGCTGGTCGTCGTACCGACCCGCGAGCTGGCCGTGCAGGTCAGCGAAGACCTGGTGACCGCCGCCGGCAAGCTCGGTTCCCGGGTCCTCACCGTGTACGGCGGTCGCGCGTACGAGCCGCAGATCGAGGCCGTCAAGGCAGGGGTCGACGTGATCGTCGGCACCCCTGGCCGGCTGCTCGACCTCGTCAAGCAGAAGCACCTCGACCTGAGCCAGGTCACCAGCCTCGTGCTCGACGAGGCCGACCGCATGCTCGACCTGGGCTTCCTTCCCGACATCGAGCGCATCTTCAAGCTGATCCCCGCGCAGCGGCAGACGATGTTGTTCTCGGCGACCATGCCGGGCGAGATCGTCGCGCTGTCGCGCAAATACCTCAACCGTCCGACCCACGTACGCGCCGAGCTGGAGAGCGGCGAGGGCGAGGCCACGCCGCAGGTGCGCCAGATCGTGTGGCGCACCCACCGGATGGACAAGATCGAGATCCTCGCGCGGATGCTGCAGGCCGACGGCCGCGGGCTCACCATGGTCTTCTGCGAGACCAAGCGGGCCTGCGACATGGTCGCCGAGCAGCTCGACACGCGCGGTTTCGCGGTCGCGGCCGTCCACGGCGACCTCGGCCAGGGCCAGCGCGAGCAGGCGCTGCGCGCGTTCCGCAACGGCAAGATCGACGTGCTGGTGGCCACCGACGTGGCCGCCCGCGGCATCGACATCGACGACGTCACCCACGTGGTCAACTACGACTGCCCCACCGACGACAAAACCTACGTGCACCGCATCGGCCGCACCGGCCGGGCCGGGCGCACGGGCATCGCGGTCACGTTCGTGGAGTGGGAGGAGCTGACCCGCTGGAAGATGATCAACCAGATGCTCGGGCTCGAGTTCACCGAGCCCGAGGAGACCTACTCCACCTCGCCGCACGTCTACTCCGAGCTCGCCATCCCCGAGGGCACCAAGGGCGTTCTGCCGCACGCGAACCGTTCGCGCGCGGGGCTGTCCGCGGAGCGCATCGAGGATCTCGGGGAGACCGGACGCGTCCGCACCCGCGGACGCCGCCGTGACGAGCGCGAGGAGCGTCCCGCCCGCACGCCGCGCCAGCGCCGCCGCACCCGCGGCGGCAGGGAGCTGGCGGAGTCCGCACCCGTCGAGAGACCGGAGGTCGAGCTCGTGGATGCCCAGGCGGAGGAGACTCCGGCGATCTTCACCACCGACGAGATCCAGGCGGCCGCCGAGCCGAGGCGCGCCCGTACGCGGAGGGGGGCCGCCTCCTCCGCCATCGAGCAGGCGCTCGCCGAGGCTCCGGAGGCGCCGGTCAAGCGGGCCCGCACCCGTCGGCCCGTGGCCGAGGTCTCCGAAGCGGAGGCCGTGGAGGCTCCGGTGCGGCGCGTACGCGCTCGCCGGGTCACCACCCCGGAGACGGAGCCCGCCGTGGCGCCCGTCGTGGCGCCCGTCGTGGCGCCCGTCGTGGCGCCCGTCGTGACACCCGTCGTGACACCCGTCGAGACGCTCGCCGAGCGCGCGGAGGCTCCAGTGGTGGAGCGGCCGGTCGCGCAGCCGGAGCCCCAGCCGAGTTTCCTGGAGACGCCGCCACCGCCGCCGGTGCGCAGGGAGCCGGAGCGGATCATCCCGGCCAGCCCGTTCTCGGTGATCTTCCAGTCGCCGGACCTGGCCTCCGACGACGACGACATCGCGCCGTCGGCCGCGACCGAACGCAAGCAGCAGCGCCGTCAGGCCCGTGGCGGCGGCAACCGTCGCCGCGTGGGCTAAGCCCGGCCCAGGCGCTGAGGCACGTCAGGAGGCGCGCACCCCGAGTGAACGGGGGTGCGCGCCTGTCGCATGCGGCGAGCCCGCATGCCGATCCGCCCGCATGCCAGTCCGCTCGCACGCCAGTCCGCTCGCACGCCAATTCGCTCACGTGCCAGTCCGCTCGCATACCGCCCCGCTCGCATTCCAGTCCGCTCGCACGCCACTCCGCTCGCATGCCCTGAGCAACCCGCGTTGACCCTGCGCTGACCCTGCGTTGAGCCTGCGCGCCGTGAGCGCCTCTCTCGCGGCCCCACGGCCCGCCACCCCACCTTCGACCGCTCCGAGGCCCGGCGGACGGCTCAGGGGCCCGCTCAGAGCCCTCCAGGCGCGTGTGGAGACTGCAAGGAGCCCTGCGCCACCGGCGAGGGCGGGCACGATCGGAGAGCCCGCATACCTCGCAACTCCCCAGAACTCGCACCGGCGTCCTGGTCATGCCGGTGTCGAGGCGCTGACCTCTGGGTATTGTTGCCCCACGTGAGTACGCCGCGATTCCTCGACCTGCCTCCTGGCGTTGCACCACAGAAGATCGAGACGCCGCAGGGCACGTTCGCGGCCCTGACGGCGATTCCGGTCAGTGGTGTGGTTGAGCGCTGGCCCGCGCTCCTGGTCCCCGGGCTGACGGGCAGCAAGGAAGACTTCATCGCGGTCCTGATGACCCTGGCCCAGTCGGGCCGCCGGGTCGTGGCCATCGACCTGCGCGGCCAGTACGAGACCCCCGGCCCCGACGACCCGGCCGCCTACACCTGCGCCGCCCTCGGCTCCGACGTCGACCAGCTCGCCCAGGTCATCGGCGGCGGCGACCCCGTCCATCTCGTGGGCCACTCGTTCGGCGGGCTCGTGGCCAGGGAGGCGGCCATCGACGGGCGTACGAGGTTCGCGTCGTTCACGCTGATGAGCTCGGGCCCCGGCGCGATCGAGGGCCGCCGGGCCCGCAACGGCAAGAAGATCATGGAAGAGGTGCCCGCGCGGGGCCTGGAGCACGTGTGGCACACCCGGTTCGAGCCCGAGGCGCTGGCCAACGACGTGTCCGACGACATCATGGAGTTCCTGCACAAGCGCCTGCTGGCCAACTCCCCGACGGGGCTGGCGCGGATGGCCGAGCAGGTGTTGTCCATGCACGACCGTACCGACGAGCTGCGCGAGGTCGAGGTGCCCACGCTCGTGCTGTACGGCGAGCACGACGACGGCTGGCCGCCCGAGGCTCAGTCGGAGATGGCCGCCAGGCTCGGGGCGGACTGCGTGGTCGTGCCCGGCGCCGTCCATTCCCCCGCCGTGGAGGCCCCTGAGACGACCGCGGCGGCCCTGGTGCGCTTCTGGAACACCGCCGAGCAGCGCTATTTGGACACCCGATCCAATATCCTGTAATTCTGTACTTACCATGACGGCCAGCGAAGAACTCGTCGTCCAGCCGCCGCAGAGCGTGACCTGGCTGGTTCACATCGACCGTTCGATGTGGGTCGGCGGCGTGCGTGGCCTCATGCTGCAGGCGCTGCACCCGCTGGCCATGCTCGGCGTCTGGCAGAACTCGGGCTTCCAGGAGGACCCGTTCGGGCGGCTGCGCCGCACGGCCGACTTCGTGGGGCGGGTGACGTTCGGCAGCCCTCGGGAGGCTGACGAGATCGGCCGGCGCGTCCGGGGCATCCACCGGGCGCTGCGCGTGCGCGATCCCGCCACCGGCCGTACGCACCGGGTGGACGACCCCGAGCTGCTGCTGTGGGTGCACTGCGCGGAGGTGTCGTCGTACCTGGAGGTGGCCAGGCGCGGCGGGCTCGGGCTCACCGGGCGCCAGGCCGACCGCTACCTGCACGAGCAGCGCAGGAGCGCCACGTACGTGGGCCTGCACCTCGACGACGTGCCCGGCTCGCGCGCCGAGTTGGACGCCTACTTCGAGCAGATGCGCCCGAGCCTGCGGGTGACACCGGAGGCGGCCTCGGCCGTGCGCTTCCTGCTGTGGCCCCGGCTGCCGCGCGAGCTGCGGATGTTGTCGCCGGGCAAGCCCGTCTACCTCCCGTTCGGCGCCCTGTGCTACTACACGCTGCCCGGCTGGGCCCGGCGGATGTACGGCGCTCTGCCCGAGATCCCCCAGGCGACGGTCACGGCGGCGCTGAAGGCGTTCAGGTTCGGTATGAACGTGTTGCCCGAGCCCGTGCACGACCGCGCTTTCATGCCCGCCACCAGGGAGATGCTCCAGTCCTCCAGAGAACGGCTGAGCGCGGCGGGCTACGACGTGAGCAGAGGGCTCAAGGGCCTGACCGATCCCCGTCGCTGGCCGAAGGCCGCCGCCTGACCGGCAGCAACGCCGCCCCGGCCAGCACGACGACCGACACGCCCGTCATCGTCCAGCCGCCGCCGGTCAGCCCGGTACGGTCGAACAGCGTGCCCAGCAGGGCGGAGGCGGTGGCGGCGCCCACATACCTGGACGCCTGGAACATGCCCACCGCGGCACCCGTGTCGCGCCGGTCGGCGTGCACGAAGACCAGCGAGTTCAGCGTGAACTGGCCGAGCGCCGCCGCCACCCCGAGCAGCGCCGACGCCGCCAGCACGAGCACCACGGACCCGGCCGCGAGCATCGTGAGGGAGCCGCCGAGCAGGAGCGCCGCCCCCGCGACCAGAACCGTACGCGACCCGAACCGCGCGACCAGCGCCACCGCGACGGGCGTCATGACGATCCCCAGCCCGGCCAGCGGCAGCACCAGCAGCCCCGCGACGTGCGCGGGCACCCCGGCCGTGCGCTGCGCCCACAGCGGCACCGCGAAGAAGGCGACGTAGAAGGCCACGTTGGTGAGCGCGAACTGCCCGCAGGTGGCCAGCAGCCCGGCCCGCGGCCGGGGCAGCGCCGCCGCGCGGGCGGCGTCCACGCGCACCCGGGGCAGCCAACGCAGCGCCACGACCAGGGCGACGGCCGCGAGCGGCACGTTGACCAGGAAGATCGCCCGCCATCCCCACAGCGAGACCAGGAACCCGCTGAGCACCGGGCCGAGCGCGGCGCTGCCGGTGAGCACCATGGAGATCGTCGCGATCACGCGGGGCGGCGGCCTGCCGTCGTCGCCCGGCATCGCGGGCCTGGATGATCGCCATGCCCGCGGGCATCGTCGCGCAGCTCCCGAACGCCTGCAGCAGCCGCACCCCCACCAGCATCGGATACGACGGCGCCAGCGCCGCCAGCACCCCGGTGACCGCCATCGTCACCAGCCCGGAGCAGAACACCAGCCGCGGCCCGAACCGGTCCGCCAGCACGCCCATCACGGGCGGCGCCAGGATGCCGGTCAGGTAGAAGCCCGCGGCCAGCCAGGTCACGGCCGCGACGCCGACGTGGAACTCGGCCTCGACGTGGGCCAGCGCGACGGCGATCATGGACGAGTTCAGGGGGTTGAACAGCGACCCCAGCGCCACCGCCGCCGGTAATCGCCCCACGCCCCTGCCCACTACTCGGCCAGGCCGTCCCACGGGCGGCGCTCGGGCCCTGCCGCCTGCCCCTCCGGACAGTGCCTGCGGAAGTCGCACCAGGAGCAGATAGGGCCTGGACTCGGCGCGAACAGCTCGTCGATCTCAGCGGGCACCTGCGCGGGCCCGGCGAGCTGCCGCTCTCCCCCGGCCCTTCGCGCGCCCTCGGCCTGCCGCTCCCCCGCACCGCGCCGCGCGCCCGGCGGCGCCGCCACGGCCTCGCGGTAGCGGTCGTCGG